>JBJMGJ010000215.1:0-3987 GCA_045807965.1 Bryobacteraceae bacterium
AAACGGATTATCGACACAATTCCAACGCTGTCTTGGTCCACGGACGCACACGGTTCAGTCGAATTCCTTAGCCGGCCCTGGCTGGACTTCAGCGGCCTCTCCGCCGAACAGGCACACGGGTTCGGCTGGGCTGTTGCGATTCATCCTGACGACGGAGCGGGCCTGCTCCGGTATTGGCAAGCAGCCCTCGATTCGGGCACACCGGTGGATGTGGAAGCTCGAATTCGACGTTTTGATGGAGTCTATCGATGGTTCCTCTTTCGCGCTAACCCGCTCCGGGACGAGGCAGGCACAATTATCAAGTGGTATGGCACCAATATCGACATCGAAGACCGAAAACGCGCCGAAGAAGAATTGCGCCGCAATGATGCGTTCCTGGTCAAGGCACAATCTCTAAGCTCGACCGGCAGCTTCTCCTGGTCTGTCGACACAAACGAAGTCATTTTCTCCGAAGAGGCGTATCGGATCTTCGAACTAGATCGAACTACGCCGATAACCCTGGAGCGAATCGCCAGCCGTGTCCACCCGGATGACGCGCAGTTGCTCGCGGAGCGAACCGACGCAGCCCGCAGCACAGGTGAAGGGCAAGACTACCAGTTCCGCCTCCAAATGCCGGACAGGTCGATAAAGTATTTGCACACGACTTCCAATGAGGTTCGCGGTGTGAATGGGCAGCGGGAGTATATTGGCGCAATTCAAGATGTCACGCAGCGCTGGCTGGCCCAGGAGGCTCTCAACAAAGCGAGGTCCGATCTCGCCCACGTTTCGCGATTGACTTCGCTCAGCGCCTTGACCGCATCCATCGCCCATGAAGTCAATCAGCCGTTGTCGGGCATCATCACCAACGCCGGCACATGTCTTCGTATGCTGGATGCAGATCCTCCAAATGTCGGCGCTGCGCGTGAAACCGCGAGGCGCACCATTCGCGATGGCAACCGCGCTTCGGAAGTGGTCACCCGATTGCGCTCCCTTTTCAGCCGGGGGCAATTTACCCCTGGATCGATAGACCTGAACGAGGCTACGCGGGAGGTAATCACGCTGTGCCTGGATGATCTTCATAGAAACCGCGTGATTGTGCAAACCGATTTTGCCGATAAGGTTCTCTTCGTCATAGGCGACCGGGTTCAGTTGCAGCAGGTCATCCTCAATCTACTCCGCAACGCGTCGGATGCCATGGCCGAGGTGTACGATCGGCCGAGACGGATGCTTATCAGAACCAGATGCGAGCCCGACGGCAACGTGCGTCTAAGCGTCCAGGATGCCGGTGTCGGTTTCGACCCTCGCAACATCGAAAAGCTCTTTGAATCTTTCTACACCACAAAAAGGCAAGGGATGGGCATCGGATTATCGGTCAGCCGCTCGATCGTCGAAATGCATCATGGCCGACTTTGGGCGGAGCTCAATGATGGGCCTGGAGCGACCTTCTGCTTTTCTATCTCCCGTGCTTTAGAGACACACTCATGACACGCCCACGTCCGCTGTTGTCAGTCGTCGATGATGATGAGTCTGTACGGGAGTCACTCCCGGA
The DNA here is from genome assembly GCA_045807965.1 of Bryobacteraceae bacterium. Taxonomy (GTDB): domain Bacteria; phylum Acidobacteriota; class Terriglobia; order Bryobacterales; family Bryobacteraceae; genus Bog-105. The sequence continues at coordinate 1,529 of JBJMGJ010000215.1, forward strand.
CTTGCTGCACGAGCTCGGCTACACGGCCTGCGCCTTCTCGTCTCCTGAGGAATTTCTTGCTTCGGAAGCGCTGGACGCTTCCAAATGCCTGATTCTTGATATTGCTATGCCAGGCATGAGCGGACTCGATCTTCAAAGCGAATTGAAACGGCGGGGGAGAAAGATTCCGATCATCTTCATCACCGGCAGCAGGAATGAGTCCGCACGCGCAAGGGTTCTTGGGGAGGGCGCCGCCGAATGCCTCTACAAGCCGTTCAGTGACATCGCCCTGCTTACCGCGATCCATTCAGCACTTGGTAAGCCGGCTTAGGCTCGGGGCGGCCGTTCAAGACCTAACTTCGTAGCGATCTGAACGAGATCCGCAAGAGATCCCGCCTTCATCTTCTGCATCACTTGTCCTCGGTGTGCCTTCACCGTGATCTCGCTGATGCCGAGTTCGGCTCCTGCCTGTTTATTCAACATGCCTGAGACCACCAGCATCATGACCTCGCGTTCACGCGGGGAGAGGGTGGAGTAGCTCCTCCGGCGTTTCTGCATCTCCTCCTGCTCTGTCAGCGCTGTGCGGCTACGCTCAAGTGCCTGTTGAATGGCACTGACGAGCGTCTCGTTCGTGAAAGGCTTTGTGAGAAACTCAATGGCCCCCGCCTTCATTGCACGGACAGTCATGGGTATATCACCGTAACCCGTTATGAAGATAATCGGCATGTCGGCTCGTTCTGCGGCTATTCGCCTCTGCAGTTCAAGCCCGCTGATACCGGGCAGCGAAACGTCAAGCACCAGGCAACTGGGGATAAGAGTCGGCGAACGCTTCAGGAAGTCGTCCGCCGACGAAAATGTTTCGGAATGCCAACCCTCGTGACGAATCAATAACTCCAGCGATTCCCGCACAGAAACGTCGTCGTCAACAACGAACACGATGGGAGAGATGGCAGGCATGCAGAGGGACGCGCTCGCCATCATGCCGTCGCCTGAGCCGCATTCGATCGGAGCGTTTCAATTCCCAACTTACGCATTTTGTAAATCAACGTGGTGCGCGGCAATCCGAGCCGCTCCGCTGCTCCATCCCGGCCGCCGATCCCGCGAGCCTGCTTGAGCACTTCTAGGATATGCTCACGGGATGCTTCCGCGAGCGTCCGGGCCGAACAAGCACTCGGCTGCTTGGTCATCGGTTGCAAGTCCGTCAATGCCGCATCCAGCACCGGTCCGGACGAAAGGACAACGGCGCGTTCAATGAAGTTCTGCACTTCACGAATGTTTCCGGGCCAGTCATGTGCTTTGAGGACCTCCATGACTTCATCGGGAATGGTGTCGATGGTCTTATTGAGACGGGCGGAGAATTTTGCTAGGAAGAATTCGGCCAGAGGGCGGATGTCCTGAATGCGTTCCCGCAACGGAGGGAGGCAGAGTGGAACGACGTTCAGCCTGTAGAACAGATCTGCACGAAACAGTTTCTTGCTCACGAGCTGCCAGAGATCCTGGTTGGTAGCGGCCACCACACGCACGTTGACCCGGACAGTCTGGGCAGTGCCCAAGGGCTCGAACTCCCGCTCTTGCAGGGCGCGTAGGAGCTTGGGCTGAAGTTCCAACGGCATGTCGCCAATCTCATCCAGAAAGAGCGTGCCTCCATCCGCCATCTGAAATCGCCCCTGGGTTTGGGCCCACGCGCCCGTGAAAGCACCTCTTTCATGGCCGAACAGTTCGCTCTCCAACAACGCGCTCGGGATCGCCGCACAGTTAACGGCGAGAAAACGGTGGTTACGGCGAGGACTAGCCTGATGAATGGCTCTCGCAACCACTTCTTTTCCGGTGCCCGTCTCACCCTGGATCAACACTGCGGAGTCCACCGGTGCCACCTTCGCCATTGCTGTCAGTAATCCCCGAAATTTCGGACTGGACCCGATCAAATCGATAGCTGCCATGAGGTCTCTCCTATGATGTTTTGTCTACTGACATCTGGTTTTCGTCTTTCGCAAGACGAAGAAAATGCTGTGTATCTGGTTCCCGGCGGAGCCGTCCGTCGCGAATAATCATCAGGCACAACGGCGCGCAGGAGGCGAGGGCGCGGCGCTGTTTGCCGCGGCGTAGCGAACCCTTGCCGGCGAGCACCGTGGTGCGACCGCAAGCACAACGACGGACGGCGCAGTGGGAACCAGATATCTGGATTCCCGGTGGTGGGTTCCCGAGCGTTTTCATGACTCCTCCGCCAATATAAAGTTCGGGAAGTCTTCGAAGACCCACTTGTTTTTTAACGTTCGGTAGATGATCCCGAGAAACTTGCGCGCCAGTGCGATGATGGCGTTGCCGGCGCCCCGCCGCGCCCTGACTTGTTCGTAGAACCGCTTCAAGTAGGGGCTTTGGCTGCGATCAGGGCCGATTGCACTAGCGCCGTCCGCCCTAGCTTTGTTCCCCGCTTGTGGATCCGGCCGCTGTGCTCGGTTTCATTCGAGTTCGACACTCGG
>JBJMGJ010000216.1:0-3473 GCA_045807965.1 Bryobacteraceae bacterium
ATGAGTCGATCGCTGAAAAAAGGTCCGTTTACGGATGACTACCTTTTAAAGAAGGTAGAAGCTGTGGCGGCGAACAAACAGAAGACGGTCGTGCGCACCTGGTCGCGCCGGTCCACGATCGTGCCGGAGTTCATTGGTCAAACGCTCGCGGTGCACAACGGGAAGAAGTTCATCCCGGTGTATGTTACGGAGAACATGGTGGGCCACAAGCTCGGGGAATTCTCGCCGACCCGAACCTTCAAGGGTCACGCGGCCAAATCAAACGAAAAGGCGGCGCGGTAAACAGCCATGGCCGATCAAAAAGAAGTTCTGTCGAAATGCGAAGCGCGTTACGTGCGGATCTCGGCGCAAAAGGCTCGCCTGGTGATCGACATGATCCGTGGGCAGCAGGCGGGCGACGCGATCAACATTCTCGGCGCAGTCAATAAGGGAATTGCGCCCGCGGTCGAAAAAGTGCTTCGTTCCGCGATCGCGAATGCGGAGAGCAAGTCGCAGGAAGTGGACGTGGATCGCCTGTTCGTAGCGGAAGCCTACGTCAACGAAGGACCGCGGCAGAAGCGCATCCGGCCGGCGCCGATGGGCCGAGCCTACCGGTATCAACGCCGGACGTCTCACATTGTGGTCAAGTTGGGCGAGCGCGCCGAAGCGCAAGAGGAATAGCAATGGGTCAGAAAGTTCATCCGTACGGGTTTCGGCTCGGCGTCACAAAAACCTGGCGTTCGCGCTGGTTCGCGAAGCAGGACTACTCGAAGCTGCTCCACGAAGATCTTGAGCTGAAGGAATCGCTGCTGGCCCGTTTGAAAGCGGCCGGCGTGAGCTCGATTGAAGTGGATCGGCCCGGCAACAAGCTTCGCATTACCATCCGCACGTCCCGGCCCGGCATCATCATCGGCCGCAAAGGCGCGGAAATCGAGAAGCTGAAAGGCGATCTCGCGAAGAAGACGAAACGCGAAGTTTTCATCGATATCCAGGAAGTTCATCGGCCGGAGCTCGATGCCCAGCTCGTGTCAGAGTCGATTGCGCTACAGCTTGAGAAGCGCGTGGCGTTCCGTCGCGCGATGCGCAAGAGCGTTGATTCGGCGTTGCGGTTCGGCTGCAAGGGGATTAAGGTTCGCGTGTCCGGGCGTTTGAACGGCGCCGAAATCGCTCGCAGCGAGTGGTATCTGCAGGGGCAGTTGCCGCTGCACACGTTGCGCGCGGATGTCGATTACGGTTTCAGCCAGGCCTACACGACCTATGGCGTGATCGGAATAAAGGTGTGGATTTACAAGGGTGAAGTGATCGAAGCGGGCAACCGCAGCCGGAACACCCTGCGTAACGAAGGCGAGCCGCGTCGGCGTCGCCGTGATGATCGTTCCGATCGTGGGGATCGTGATCGCCGTCCGCCGCAACAGCAGGCGGCGGCTCCGGAGGCCACTGGCCCGGTGATCCAGCAGGCTCCTGGTGAGCTGCCGAAACCGGCGGTCTCCGCTCCCGTTCTGCCTCCGCTTGCGGCTCCCACAGTTCCATCTTGGAAGCAGGAAGGCGGCGCGCGACCAGCAGCGGGTGAGAACGGCGGCGCCGAGGAAGGGAAACCGAACGAGTAAGCCGAGGGCTTACCGGAGGGAAGGAACAGTAACGCTATGTTGATGCCAAAGAAGGTTAAATTCCGGAAGCAGCAGCGCGGCCGCATGACGGGCAAAGCCTGGCGCGGCTCCTCGCTTTCGTTTGGAGACTTCGGGCTCAAGGCGCTCGAGTGTGGCTGGGTCACAAACCGGCAGATTGAAGCCGCCCGTATCGCCATGACGCGGTTCATCAAGCGCGGCGGCAAGGTCTGGATCCGCGTCTTTCCGGACAAGCCGATCACGAAGAAGCCGCCAGAGACCCGTATGGGAAAAGGTAAAGGCGCGCCCGAAGCTTGGGTTGTGGTCGTGAAGCCTGGCAAGATGCTCTTCGAGATGGAAGGCGTTCCGCTCTCCGTCGCGACCGAAGCCATGCGGCTCGCATCCATGAAGTTGTCCGTCCCTACAAAGTTTGTCGCGCGTAATGTACCGGTGGAAGCGGCGAAGGCCGCCGAGTAACAAGGCATAGTCATGAAAGCAGAGAAGATCAGAAGCCTGGACGTAAGCGAAATCCAGCGTCAGGAGCAGGATGCCCAGGAGCAGTTGTTCCGGTTCCGGTTCCAGATGGGCATGGGGCAATCCGAGGGCTTGAAGCGGTACCGGATCTTGAAAAAGGACCGGGCTCGGATCCTCACGGTTCTCAATGAGAAGCGCGCAAATGGAGAGGTGCCGCAAGTGACGGCGGCCGCCCCGGTAAAGACAGCGGGCAAGACAAAAGCAGGGAAGAAGAGCAAGTAGGCAGCGAAGTTAAACATGGCGGCGACGACAGAAACAACCAAGAAAGACGCGCACAAGAACGAGAAGATCGGCGAGGTGATCTCTACCAAGATGGCCAAGACGATCGTGGTGGAAGTGACGCGCCGTGTGCCTCATCCGGTTTACAAGCGAATTGTGCAGAAGCGGAAGAAATTCTATGCTCACGATGAGCAGGGAACTGCGAAGACGGGCGATATTGTGCGCATCATCGAGTGCCGGCCTTTAAGCCGCTTGAAGCGCTGGGAATTGGGAACCGTTTTGCGGCAGGCCGTTCAGGTGAGTGTCGAGCATCCTGCTTTGAAGGAAAGCGCCGATACCCGCGTGAAGAAGACATTGAAGAAAAAGAAGTAGCAGGGCTGCCGCCCTAAGGATTGTTGGAGATCGCGATCGGTCTCCACCGGGCGGCCGAGTAGGCAAGGTTTTTAGGGAGAAACGTCATGATTGGGATGCGAACCATGTTGGAGGTCGCTGATAACAGCGGCGCGCGCAAGTTGCAGTGCATCTTGCCCCGCGGCGGCGATCTCGGGCTTCGCGCGGGCTTAGGCGATGTCATTACAGCGAGTGTCAAAGAGGCCGCTCCTGATTCGGCAATCAAGAAGGGTAAGGTCGTGCGCTGCGTCGTGGTCCGGATGAGGAAAGAAACGCGGCGCAAAGACGGAACCTATATCCGCTTTGATTCAAACGCCGCAGTGCTCATCAACGAGGTGGGCGAGCCGGTCGGAACGCGTGTCTTCGGTCCGGTTGCGCGTGAGCTCCGCGACAAGCGCTTCATGAAAATTGTGTCGCTCGCTCCGGAGGTTCTATAGTCATGTCGAAGATCGCATATCAACGCAGGCAAGAGCGCGGCGAGCAGGAACCTGTTCGCATCAAGCTCCGCAAGGACGACCTTGTGCGGGTCATCGCCGGACGCGATAAAGGTAAAACGGGCAAGATCCTCGAGGTACACCGCCAGACCGGGAAGGTGACAGTGGATGGCGTGATGGTCGTGAAGCGTCACACCAAGCCGAATCCATCGAAGCAGATCAAAGGTGGACTGGCCGAAAAGCCCATGCCGATTCACGTTTCGAACGTGATGATCTTGACTCCTGGTGGAGTGCCGACCCGGATTGGTTATAA
>JBJMGJ010000217.1:0-4439 GCA_045807965.1 Bryobacteraceae bacterium
CGGTGTTGGAGGTCGTGCCCCCGCCCCCACCCGTAAAGGCCTGAATCGTTGCAATAGCTGGATCGGATTTCACGATGTTCGAGAGCTCGAGCATCTTCTTCTGCATCGACTGAAAGGAGATACTCTGGTCACCGACAAAATTTCCATTCATGCGGCCGGTATCCTGCTGAGGGAAGAACCCTTTCGGAATGATGACGAATAGATAGACGTTCAGCGCGAGCGTTCCAAACGCGACAAACAGCATCAGCGCAGAGTGGCGCAGCACCCAGGCCAGGCTGTGTTCGTAAATCTTCAAGATGAATTGGAAGAACTTCTCGGTGGCTGCGTAGAGCCGTCCGTGACTGTGGCCGTCCGGCAGTAGCCGCGAACACATCATGGGCGTTGTGGTGAGAGAGACCAGCAGTGAGACCGTGATGGTGAGCGCAAGAGTGATGCCGAATTCCCGAAAGAGGCGGCCAATAATTCCCCCCATCATCAAGATGGGGATGAACACCGCCACGAGCGAAATACTGATCGAAAGAACTGTGGATCCGATCTCTTCGGCTCCCTTAAAAGCAGCCTCCATCGCGCTCATGCCTCCTTCGCGATAGCGGGAGATATTTTCAAGAACAACAATGGCGTCATCAACTACGAAGCCAGTCGCGATGGTGAGCGCCATGAGCGATAAATTGTCGACGCTGTAGCCGAGGAGGTACATCATGCCGCAGGTCCCCATTAGCGAAACCGGCACCGCGACCGCCGGGATTAAGGTAGATCTCCAGTCGCGAAGAAAGATAAATACGACCAAAACAACCAGACTGATCGAGATCATCAAGGTGCGTTCGACATCTTTTACCGATGCACGGATGGTTACCGTCTGATCGAGTGTCACAACGAGATTGATCGATTCGTCGATGGTTGCTTTGAGTTGCGGCATCGCCGCTTTGACCGCGTCAACGGTGTTGATGATGTTTGCGCCAGGCTGGCGGAAAATTATCAATAGCGCCGCTTTTTTGCCGTTCGCATAGCCGACCGAACGAAGTGTCTGTACGGAATCGTCGACCGTGGCAACATCTGAGAGCCTGACTGCCGCACCGTTTCGGTAACGCACGATGATCGGCGCGTATTCGGCGGCCCTCATCAACTGATCGTTGGCATTGAGAAGCCAGTTCCGGGTGCCATCGCTGATGGATCCCTTGGCCTCGTTCGCAGTCTGACCGCTGATTGCCGTTCGCACATCTTCGAGCTGAAGCCCGTAACCGTTGATCTGGGTGGGATTAACGTCTATTCGAATGGCGGGCGCTGAACTGCCGCCTGCGGTGACTTGACCGACACCTTTGATCTGAGAGATCCGCTGCATCAGCACAGTGGATGCTGCATCGTAAAGCTTGCTGGGCGGCAGCTTATCCGAAGTTAAAGCCAGAATCATGATAGGTGAATCAGCGGGATTCACCTTGCGATAGGTGGGATTGCTTTGCAGGGTAGTCGGAAGATAACCGCGTGCTGCGTTGATTGCTGCTTGCACATCGCGCGCAGCAGCATCAATGTTTCGGCTCAAATCAAATTGCAGCGTAACGCTCGTCTGGCCTAAACTGCTGGACGAAGTCATCTCGGTCACGCCGGCAATACGTCCGAATTGCCTCTCCAGCGGGGTCGCGACTGACGAGGCCATGATTTCGGGGCTGGCGCCAGCCATGGCAGCCTGCACAGAGATGGTCGGGAAATCCACCTGCGGCAGCGGAGAAACAGGCAAGAGTCCGAACGCAACGGCGCCCGCCAATCCTACCGCAGCCGTCAGCAACGTGGTTGCGACCGGCTTCTTGATGAAGGGGGACGAAAGGCTCACTCTAGTCCCCCACCGCGGGTGACGGCTGAAGGCCACTCTCCGGTCGAGGCCGATTGCGAAATTGAGCTAGTTTCCTCGACACTTTATCGAAAAACAGGTAGATCACGGGCGTCGTGTAGAGAGTCAAAATCTGGCTGACAATCAGACCGCCAATGATGGTAATGCCCAAAGGCCGCCGAAGCTCGGCGCCTGTGCCCTGACCTAAGGCAAGAGGAACAGCTCCCAGGAGAGCAGCCATCGTTGTCATCAAAATCGGACGGAAACGGAGGAGGCACGCCTGATAGATAGCGTCATATGCGCTTTTGCCGGATTCCCGCTCGGCTTCGAGCGCAAAGTCGATCATCATGATCGCGTTCTTTTCGACAATGCCGATCAGCAGAACGATGCCGATGATGGCGACGACAGTCAGTTCCGACCCGGTGATCAGCAACGCCAGAAGTGCTCCTACGCCGGCAGAAGGAAGCGTGGACAAAATCGTAATCGGGTGGATATAGCTTTCGTACAGAACACCCAGGACGATGTAGACGGTGACCAGAGCAGCGAGAATCAGCAATGACTCGTTGCTGAGTGAAGAGATGAAAGCTGCTGCGGTGCCCTGAAACGCGGTTTGCATCGCGGCGGGCGCCGGTAGTTCCTTCTCCACTCGCTGAATAGCCGCTACCGCATCGCCGAGCGCAGTACGCTCCGCCAGGTTGAAGGAAACGGTCGTCGCAGGGAACTGGCCTATGTGACTGATCAGGATAGGAGTCGAACTATTTGCAATCTGAGTGAAGGTGCTGAGCGGGACCGCCGAACCGGATTGAGACCGGATATAAATATCTTGCAAGTTGCGGGGATGGCTTCGGAACTGCGGCTGCACCTCCAAGATGACGTGGTACTGATTCAATTGCGTGAAAAGAGTCGATACTTGGCGCTGCCCGAAGGAATCGTAGAGTGTGTCATCGATACTTTGAGCCGTTACACCGACCCGCATGGCTGTCTGGCGGTCGATGTTGATGGCCGCCTCCAGTCCGTGCGTCTGAAGATCGCTCGCCACATCGGCGAGCTGAGGAAGCGCTTTCAACCGGTCCACAAACTCGGCCGTGTAGCGAGAAAGCTCGTTGGCGTCCGGATCCTCCAAGCTGTACTGGTATTGCGTGCGACTAACAATATCTTCAACCGTCAGGTCCTGCACGGGCTGCATGTAGAGCAGAATCCCTTGCACCTTGGCTAGTTTCGGTTGCAGGCGGCGGATCACGTCCGAAGCCGTCACGTGACGGTCCTCTATCGGCTTCAAGTTGATCTGAATCCGACCACTGTTCATCGTCGTGTTCGTGGCGTCCACGCCGATAAAGGAGGACAGATTCTTGACAGCCGGATCACGAAGAATAACGTCCGCAATTTTCTGCTGCAGATTTGCCATGGCATTGAACGAGACGGTCTGATCTGCTTCGGAGATGGCTTGTATGACGCCAGTATCCTGAACGGGGAAGAACCCTTTGGGAACGACGGCATAGAGGTAAATGGTCAGAGCCAGCGTCCCGGCTGCAACCAGCAGCGTAATTACCCGATAACGAAGAACAACCTCGAGAGTTCTACCGTAGAACCTGATAATTGCCTGGAAGGCGCGCTCAGAAGCCCTGTAGAAACGGCCTTCTGTTCCCGGTTTCTTGTGTCGCAGTAATTTGGCGCATAGCATGGGCGTCAGGGTCAGCGACACTGCGGCGGAAAGGACGATCGTCACTGCCAGCGTCACAGCAAATTCGCGGAAAAGCCGGCCTGTGATATCTCCCATGAACAACAGCGGAATCAAGACCGCAATCAGCGACACAGTGAGTGACAGGATGGTGAAACCGATCTGCTCTGCGCCTTTCAGCGCCGCCTCGAGTGGCGCCTCTCCTTCCTCCACGTAACGGATGATGTTTTCGATCATCACGATGGCATCGTCAACCACAAATCCAGTCGAAATCGTCAACGCCATCAGGGTCAGGTTGTTCAGGCTATACCCCAGAAAGTACATCGCCGCGAACGTGCCGATCAGCGAGAGCGGAACGGCAACACTGGGAATGAAGGTGGCCGCGAGGTTACGTAGGAACACGAAGATGACCATGACGACCAGAGCAATACAAAGCATCAGCTCAAATTCCACATCAGAAACAGATGCACGCACCGTGTTCGTCCGATCCACCAGCACCGAGAGTTTGATGGAGGAGGGAATGGTCGTTTGCAGTTTGGGCAGGAGAGCGGTAACCCGATCAACCACCTGAATGATGTTTGCGCCGGGTTGCCGCTGTATGTTAACGATGACGGCCGGAGTGCGATCCATCCACGCGGCCTGCTTCGTGTTTTCGATTCCGTCAACAATTTTGGCGACGTCTTTCAACATGACCGGCGCGCCATTTTTGTAAGCGACGATGACGGGCTTATAAGCGTCGGCGGAAAAAATCTGGTCGTTCGATCCGATGGTGAACGATTGCCGCGGCCCATCGAAGCTGCCTTTCGGCGCGTTCACGTTTGCCTGGCCCAGAATGCTGCGCACGTCTTCGAGCCCGAGCCCGAGCGCCGAAATCGCCGTCGGATTCACTTGCACGCGCACCGCCGGCTTTTGATTTCCCTGAATCGTGACCAAGCCGAC
>JBJMGJ010000218.1:0-3057 GCA_045807965.1 Bryobacteraceae bacterium
GCACCCGTTGGCGAGCGGTCCTTGGATCATCAACCGTCGCGCACTCGAAACGGAACAGGCAGTTCAGTTCGCCGAGCGAATACATAGACAGCGCCGAAACCCCATATTAGACCTTGGCGTTCAAGCCGCCATCGACTTTTCAGCAACATAGCCAGATGGGCATTATGAAGCGTACTTGTAGTGCCTTACGAACTCTCGAATCGCTTGGCGCAAGGAGTGCTGGCCGAAGAAAATCAGGCGGTCTAGGCAAGACTCCTTGATAGATCTCACAAACCGCTCCGCATGTGCATTCAGATTCGGGGATTGCGGGGGAAGCTTCATGCAATTTACGCCCACACTCTTCAAAATGTCTTGAAACTCCGCGGTGAACAGCGGATCGCGATCGTGGATCAGAAAGCGCTTGCCGTTTAGGAAGCCGTCTACGGCATCCGTTATATGACGGCCCACTTGACTCATCCACAGACCATTCGCTCGCGAAGCAATTCCCGCGATCTCTACTTTTCGGGTGGACAAATCGATAAAGAACAGAACCAGATAGCGCGTTTGTCCGTTGGCTGTCCAGATCTCTGTGGTGAAGAAGTCGGCGGATACAATCAGTTCCCAATGCCGCTTGAGAAACTCTGTCCAAGTTGTTTTTCGATTTCGATCGGGCGCAGGTTTGATTCCGTGTCGACGAAGGATATCGGCGATTGTGCTGCGGGCACATGCGTATCCCAAATTGGACAACGCGCCCTGAATTCGCCGATAACCCCAGTCGCGATTCTCTTCTGCCATGCGAACCACCAGGGCCGCCAGTTCCTTCTTCGTAGAAGGTCGACCGGGTTCCCGACTGGCACTTCCGTCGTACTTCTGTGCAATCAGTTTGCGGTGCCACGCTAACAGGGTCGCTGGTGTCACTAGCGTGGTGATTTGCAACAAGAGCTTGCGGCCCAAGCCCTTCGCCCGAACGGCTAAACGGCGTCGCTGATCATCATTGAAGCGCAAGCGCCGCTGTCCGAGTTGCTCGCGCAATACTCGGTTCTCTTCCCGCAGATACTCGATCACATTCTGTTGCCTCTGATTCATCCAACCGGCCAGCAAGATAACAACAAACTGAAAGGGATTGAGGGCTTTCTGCACCGTCTGGTGATCCCAATTCAAATTCAGCGTTCTCACGCTTGTGATTCGAGTTTTCGGGCCATACGCCCTACGATCCGAAAGACCCGAACCTCATGGTGTTTACCCGTGTTCCGGACCTCGATAATGGCGGGGCGCGTGCCGCCAAGCTCGAGCATCTACAATCACACACGATTTACGCGTACCGCGTCAACTGCGCCACCATGCAACCGAGGGGACAATTTGTAGCCCAGTAGGGTAGAGTCCGAAAGTAGGTAAGAAGCAAGCTCTCCTCTCTTAGAAAGGCCGGCTGGTAAGCGGGAAGGAAAATCGGGATCCGCTTACTGTCGACCTTTCCTGCGTTCTAGCAGGTTTTCTCCAGGGGGCACAAAGCGGTCCAAATCGCGCGCGAATCCGAATCAACGTAAACAGATTCTAAAGGACTGGAACAAAGCATACCAGGACCGGTTTGTTGACGAGTTATTGTCAAAAACACCGCAGCCGTAAAGCCCAACGTCTGTTGTCCTGACCTTGCTTCTAAACGCCAATGCCTGCGTGAGCGCATTTGTAGCTGAAATTGAGCATTCGACCGAATCAGCACGTGAGCGGCTGGCAGATCCTTACAGCAAGTTCACCACCCCCGTGAACTACAACTGGAATCTCACGGTCGAGCAGGAAGTCAAGCACGATTGGTTGGTTCGTGCGGCCTATGTGGCCTCCAGGGCCAACCACATGACGACGACACTCGACCAGAACCCGGCCCGCTACATTCCGGGAAGCGCCTTGAGCACGGATGCGCGACGTCTATATCCGGGGTTCACCAACATTTATCAGGCGATGGAAGCAGGTAACTCCTGGTATCAGGCGGCGCAGCTAAGCCTTATAAAGAGGCTGTCACACGGCTTTACCATCAACGCGAATTATACGTTTTCGAAGAGCTTGGATAACTTACCTCTCGGAACTGACGCAGCGTCATTCGGGACCGCCGGATATTACACCCTCCCGCTGTATCTTCCTAATTTTCGAAAGTACGACCAAGGCCCATCCGACTTCGATCATCGACATGTATTCGTCACTTCGTATGTGTGGCTGCTACCTGCGCTGGAGAGGGCCAACCCGATCGTGCGTGGTGCTGCAGGCAACTGGCAGCTGACAGGTGTGGTGAGTGCGCAAACAGGACCGCCTCTAACGCTCTACGCCGGAAAAGATCAGTCGCAAACCGCTATCGGCTCGGATCGCGGGCAAATGATCAGCATGCAGACTTCAAAGGCTGGCCCGTGCGCCAATACTGCTCCCTGTGTCAGTTTCCTGGATCCGGCCGCCTTCGCGCTTCCCGCGATCGGCCAATTCGGCAATATCGGAAAGGGCGCGTTTACCGGTCCAGGGCTCTTTAATTGGGATTTGGGGGCTTTCAAAAACTTCCCCGTCACCGAGCGTTGGCGGCTTCAATTTCGCGGGGAACTCTTTAACGCCTTCAATCACACCAATTTCTTGAACCCGGTGACCACGGTAAGCGGAGCAGGTTTTGGCAATATCCTAAGCGCAAGCGATCCTCGGATCGTTCAGCTAGCCCTAAAGGTGTTTTTCTAGCCGTTTACCTCAGCCGGTAAGACGCCGCCGACTGGAAGATGCGATTGCATCGATTCGTCGGCTTGGTGCTGCTCCAGTTCCTGAAGCGTGGCATGGTACATGTCGCCTTTCGAGGCGTACTCAACTGCTTTGTTGCCGTTTTCGCTGCCGCCAGCCGTACTCGCGCAGCGAATCGGCGAATTTAGATGCGTTCGCGATATTTGACAAAGTGTGAATAGACACTGTGGGGCGTCAACCAAACGAGCATGATTACCCAGAGAAACTGAGAATAGCTGGACGCGGTGCTCGGCTCCTGCGCGATTTTATCACGGTCGTCATGTCAGAGACACCGTTGTCCCGCCGAAATGCCCGGATCCAGTGGCATTTCCAGCC
>JBJMGJ010000219.1:0-5249 GCA_045807965.1 Bryobacteraceae bacterium
CCCTCCGTGCCGTGGTGTGGATACGAGAGGCCACCGGAGCGCTTCGGTACTCGTCTTTCGGAATTCCTTCTCCATCGTCTGCGGGGCTTCGACTTCCTTACTGAGGAGAAAGTGGCTGGCAGCTTAGAAAAATCTGAGGTAAATACCTCGCCGATTTCTGCAATTAGTACTGGAACTGGCCTGAGTCTCTGCTTGCAAAATTTTTACAGACCCTCCGCCATTAGCCCCGCAACCTTTTTGCATCCAGGAACTCCAACAAGCGGGCATCTATCATCGCTTCAAGTCCTTCAGGTTAGTGTGTGGGAAGAATTGCAAGATTACGACCGAGATATTCGAATCCTGATCATCGAGGACAATCCCGGTGACGTCCGCCTTCTGAAGGACGCTCTCAAGGAATTGAAGGCTCCAGTTGAAATTCGAGTGGCTTCGGACGGTGCGGAAGGGCTAAGAATCGCGTTCAACGATAATCCGGAATCCGAGCGCTGGCAGCCGGACCTGATATTTCTGGATTTAAACCTTCCGAAGATCGGCGGTCACGAAGTGTTAGCTCGCTTGAAGGCGGATCCGGACAAGCGCATGATTCCCGTGATTGTACTGAGTTCTTCACGAGCGGAGAACGACATCAACCGCGCCTATGAAGCTCACGCGAACGCGTATATTCGGAAGCCCACGTCACTCGACGATCTGATGAACGCGGTGAAAGGCCTGAAATCTTTCTGGATCGATACCGTACGGCTCCCCAAGGCTCCGGGCAGCGCGCAGGCTTGAAAGATCGAGCTGCGGAATTTGATTACAAATCGCGGTTCTAAGGTTCTTAGCGTGCTCTAATTATTGGTGGAATGCCCGTCCGCGGCCCGACTGCGGACGTTTTCGTTTTCGAAGGAGTCTTCCCCCTGAACACAAAAGTTTCCCTCGCACAGGTTCGCGAGCCCGCAGACCGCTGGACTACGACGGAAGCCGCGGAACTGTATGATGTCGCCAGCTGGGGAAAAGGCTATTTCTCCGTTGGCGAGAACGGAAATCTGCTCGTCCATCCGACCAAGGAACAGAGTCGCTTCATCGACCTGAAAGAGCTGGTGGACACTCTCCAGTGGCGCGGCATTTCTCTGCCTATTCTGATCCGGTTCGCCGGAATCCTCAAACATAGGCTCAGCGAGATCCACCAGGCGTTCGAGTCATCCATTCGCGAGCACGGCTACGGAGGAAACTACTGCTGCGTTTACCCAATCAAAGTTAACCAGCAGCGTCAGGTCGTTGAAGAGGTCTTTCAGTTCGGAAGAGCGTACAATTTCGGCCTGGAAGCCGGCTCGAAGCCCGAACTCCTGGCGGTTCTCGCCGTCGCCGATAACGATACGCCGATCATCTGTAATGGCTTCAAAGATGACGAGTACATCGAAATGGTTATGTTGGCCAAGAAAATCGGCCGGCGTATCACCCCTGTTGTAGAGAAGTTTACAGAGCTCGAGCTGATCATGAAGCACGCCGAGCAGGTCGGGGTGAAACCCTCCATCGGGTTGCGAGTAAAGCTCGCAAGCCGCGGTTCTGGCAGGTGGAAGTCATCCGGCGGTTATCGCTCAAAATTCGGGCTGACGGTCAGCGAAGCGTTGGCCGCCGTGGATCTCTTGAAGCAGAGGGGGATGGAGGACTCGCTGCAGTTATTGCACTTCCATCTCGGAAGTCAAATCACGAACATCCGCCAGATTAAGGCCGCGGTGATCGAGGCGGCACGCATCTACGTGGATCTCAAGAAGCTCGGGACCGGACTAAGCTACCTCGACGTAGGCGGCGGCTTGGGAATCGATTATGACGGCTCGCAAACCGACTTCGAATCCAGCGTCAATTACACGCTCGAAGAATATGCGCGCGATGTCGTCTACCACATTCAGAGTATCTGCGATGAGGGTGAAGTGCCCCACCCGAACATCATCTCGGAGAGCGGAAGAGCCGTTGCCGCTTACCACAGTGTGCTCGTGTTCAATGTTCTTGGGGTCAGCGGGTTTGGAGAGACGGAGCTTCCGTCATCGCTTCCAGAAGATTCTGAACAGCCGCTCGTCGATCTGTTCGAGGCGCACCGGTCCATCACGAAGAAGAATCTTCTGGAGTCTTATCACGACGCACAGCAGGCGCTTGATTCCGCACTGAATCTGTTTAGCCTGGGATACCTGACGTTACAGCAGCGAAGCCTGTCCGAGAACTTCTATTGGGCTATCTGCCGCAAAATTTATAAGTACGCGAGCGAACTTGATTTCTTTCCGGAAGAGCTCGAGGGTCTTGACGGACTGCTCTCGGACACTTACTTTTGTAATTTCTCCCTCTTTCAGAGCATGCCGGACAGTTGGGCCGTGAAACAGTTGTTTCCCATCATGCCCATCCATCGTTTGGATGAAAGTCCCACGCGTAAGGCCGTCCTGGGAGATATATCATGTGATTCCGACGGGAAGGTTGACCAGTTTATCGATCGCCGGGACGTAAAGAAAACTCTTCCGCTTCACCCTCTGAACGGTGGCTCTTACATTTTGGGCGCCTTCCTGCTTGGCGCCTACCAGGAGATACTCGGCGATCTGCACAATCTCTTCGGCGATACGAATGCTGTCCACGTGAACCTCGACGAACAGGGCGACGTAGTGCTCGAGACCGTGGTGCAGGGCGATACGGTTCGCGAAGTACTAAATTACGTGCAATACAGCGTTCAGTCTCTGATTGACGCGTTTAGAAAAGATGTGGAACTCGCTGTTCGAGAGCAGCGAATCGGATACGAAGAGTCAGGCCGCTTACTCCGGTTTTACGAAGAAGGCCTTCAGGGCTACACCTACCTGGAACAGTAATTGCGCGATCAGCTTCGGGTCGTGCTCGTCGCGCCCCGGAATCCCTTGAACATCGGCGCCGTCGCCCGGGCAATGAGCAATTTCGGCTTCCGCGCGCTTCGGCTGGTCAACCCTTACGAGCCGGCCTTTCAGGAAGCCCGGTCGGCTGTCCGGGCCCGCTACATTCTTCAAGAAGCCCAGGTCTACGGCAGTTTGGGAGAAGCCATAAGCGATTGCGATCTTGTGGTCGGAAGCACGGCGCTCGGGCACCGCGATCTGCACATTCCCCTGCATCGCTTAGAAACCGCGGCTAGCGCGCTCCGGTCTCAACCGGCAGGCTCGTCCATTGCCCTGCTCTTTGGATCGGAGAAGTTCGGATTATCGAATGAGGATCTGAGTTTCTGCCACTGGGCGCTGCGCATTCCGACGCGCGAAGAACACGGATCCATGAATCTGGGCCAGGCTGTCGCCATCTGCCTTTATGAGCTTGCGCGCAGCGAAGAAGCCGCTCAGAGTTCCACGCCAGCGCCCACGCCCGCCCCGGCCGAAGAGGTCGAACGTTTCACCGGGCTTTTGCTTGAACTGCTCAACGAATCGGGGTATGTCGGGCGCACAACGTCTTCCTCCACAGAACTTAAAATCCGCAGGCTCGTCCGGCGTTTAACACTGCCCGCCGGAGACGCGGAGACATGGCTAGGTATCTTGCGCCAGATACTTTGGAAGGTCAAAAAGACCGACCAAAGCTAATGCTATTCTGAGCGCGATGACGAAGGTACAGACCACTTTCACCCTCTCTCGACCGCTTACGGATGGGGAATTGAAAGAGATCTCGCGGGTTCATTCTGTTTATGGCATGCTGACGACGCGGGTTGAGCCTTCGGGTGATGCATTGTTTATTGAATACGATGCATCTCGCCTCTCTAGAAAAGAGGTAAGCGCCATTCTCGAAGAGCACGGACTTCCTCTCGGTTCATGAGCTGCGGCCGCGCGGCGGTCCAGTTTGTCCCTATTCTCGATGTCCCCTTTTGACAGGACCAGCAAACGAAAAGATGGCGGACAGTCTGGCTTCCGACCCGCGGATGCCGGCGCCTCCAGGCGGCTTCTGCTCGGCATTCATCCCGTTCGCGAAGCGCTTCGCGCCGGACGGCCTCTTGAGAAAGTGGTTGTTGCGAAGGGCGCCGCGGGACCACGAGTCCAGGAACTTATAGAGCTGTGCCGCGAAAGAACTGTGCCGGTACGATTCGAACCCAAAGACGCGCTGGATCGCGTCTCGAACGGCGTTCCCCATCAGAACGTGATTGGCTTTGGCGCCGCGCACGACTACGCCGAACTGGACGAAGTTCTCGAAGGCTCACAACTCCTGGTTGTGCTTGATGGCGTGGAAGACCCTCATAACTTCGGCGCCATCATCCGCACGGCCCATGCTGCTGGCGCGGATGCAATCGTCGTTGGAGAGCGACGATCGGCACCTTTGACGGAAACAGTAGAACGCGCGGCGGCCGGCGCGCTCGCTTATCTCCGGGTGGCGCGGGTGACCAACATCTCTCAAATCCTGGATCGACTCAAAGAACGCGGGTTCTGGATCTACGGTTTCGATGAGCGCGGCGCCGAGGCTTATCATGAGGTCCAATACACTGCGCCCAGCGTCTTCGTTTTTGGTGGGGAAGGTAAAGGCCTACACCAGGGCGTTCAGAAACATTGCGACGTCCTCGTGCGCATTCCCATGGCGGGAGCGGTTTCCTCTCTAAACGTTTCGGTGGCCTGTGGCGTTGTTTTGTTCGATTGGCGCGCACGTAACGCTCGCGCCCAGTGAACCTTTTCTGTTCGCACGATAGGCTATGCTGTTGCGATGCAACAGCTGCAACCGGACGGAGCTACGTTTCTATTACAAACTGCGTTCCTTCCCGCCCTCAAAAGCGAGCACACGATTACGAAGAACATCATCGGCGCAATCCCGGAAGGCAAAGAGGAGTTCCGGCCAGACGAAATTTCGAAGAACGCGATGGAACTCGCCTGGCACATCGCGGTATCGGAAATGCGCTTTCTCGATGCTGTCTCGGCGGGTGCTTTCGAATTTACTCCACAGCCGAAGCCGGATTCGGTCCGGACCTCGGCGGATCTCAACCGCTGGTATAGCGATAACTTCGAAACTCGCCTGAGTAAAGTAGTCGCGCTGTCCGGCGACCAGTTGGCAAAGATAGTGGACTTCCGCGGCATGTTTCAGCTTCCCGCGGTCATGTATCTGGGGTTTATCCTGCACCATACCGTTCATCATCGGGGACAGTTATCCACGTACTTACGTCCCATGGGCGCTAAGGTGCCTTCCATCTACGGAGAAAGTTATGACGCGGCTGAGGCGCGCAAAGCCGCTCAAAAGATTAGTTGAATGAGGCGAGGCGCCGATATCTCTGCTAAGTGACGGGACACATGAAGCGGCGTGCTGCG
>JBJMGJ010000220.1:0-5030 GCA_045807965.1 Bryobacteraceae bacterium
ATCGTTGAGGGCAGAGCCGTCCAACTCTCCATCCATTGCGAGGCGAAGGGCGTTGGCGCGGCCGCGCGTCGAGTGAATCTCCTCTTTCGTGACCATGTAGGAGGGACACATAGTGCCATTCAATTTCTTGCGGCACGCTCCCACGCCGCTACACATTTCGACTGCGCCCGCCATTCCACCATAGGCCGAATAGTCGAACCAGGTGGACGGACCGGCGCTCTTGGCCTCGGCCTTAAAGCGGAGATTAGATGTGAGTGGCGGCGCGTCGATGATCTTACCCGGATTGAAGATTTCCGCGGGATCAAAGGTTTGCTTGACCTTGCGGAAAGCTTGATACAACTCCTCTCCGAACATCTGGCGCAAGAACGGACTGCGAACGAGGCCATCACCGTGTTCTCCCGAGATGGTCCCGCCGAATTCTTGCACCAGGTCCGCCACGTCCTGAGCGATGGCTTCGAATTGTCGAACACCTGTTTCCGTCTTGAGGTTGATAATGGGCCTGACGTGGAGACACCCGACCGACGCGTGCGCATAGATGCCCGCCGTTGTGCCATGTTTGCGGATGATCTCCTGAAAGCGTTCGATATAGTCGCGAAGCTTTTCTGGAGCGACCGCCGTGTCCTCAACAAACGAAATAGATTTCGCGTCTCCTTTCATCGCTGTCGAAAGGCCAAGCGATGCTTCCCGCAGACTCCACATCTGGGCTTGGCCGGCAAGCTCCATTTCCGGCCGATAGGCGTATCCAAGACGCTGAGTTCGAAGATCCTCCTCGAGATTTGTCAGTTTTGGAGGCAGCTGCTGTTTTTCGTCAGCGTAGAATTCGACGCATAAAGTTGCGCCGGGATCGCCCTCCAGGTACTTCGCGCGGATTCGCTGAAGAGTTGGATTATCGCGGGCGTGATCGAGAATCGATCTGTCCATGATCTCGACCGCCGAGGGCTGGTGGCGAAGAATGACAGGCGTAGCTTGCAAGGCTTCGAGGACATCGCCGAACATGATCACCAGAATGGCTTTCGCTTTGGGAAGGGGCACCAGCTTCAGCTTCATCTCGAGGATGATTCCCAGCGTTCCTTCGGAACCCACGATGACCTTCGCCAGGTTCACCGATTTCGATGGATCGGTGAACTCGTCGAGATTGTACCCGCTGACTCGGCGTAATATCTTCGGAAACCTGCGATCGATCTCGGCCGCATGGGTCGCTGCCAATCCGAGTACCGTCTTGTAGCACGCCGCCTCTAAACTCTCACCGGATGGGATTTCACCCCGGGGAATCTCCCGGAATTGAACAACGCTCCCGTCAGACAAAGCCACTGTCAATTCAAGGACGTGATCGATTGTCTTTCCGTACAGCACGCTGCGAGCCCCGCTTGAGTTGTTCGCTACCATTCCACCGACCGTCGCGCGGCTTGCGGTAGAGATGTCCGGGGCGAAACGCAGACCGAGCGGCTGAAGGTGTACATTCAGCTCGTCCAGAACAAGGCCGGGCTCCACGCGTGCCCAGCGCTCCTCAGCATTTACTTCTAAAATCCGGTTGTAATACTTGGAGGTGTCGATCTGGATGCCTGATCCGATCGATTGACCAGCCTGCGACGTGCCCCCTCCGCGCATCGTGATGGAACAACCGGAGCGTCGACAAACTTCAAGCGTGCGCAAGATGTCTGCCCGGCTCTTCGGAAGGACAACGCCGATGGGATAGATCTGATAAACGCTGGCATCCGTTGCGTAGAGAGCCCGCGAAAGCGAATCGAACCGCACTTCGCCCTCCATGTGAGAGGCGAGATCCGAGCGCATGGCCTCCAGATGATTACTTGCCGGCGCAGTTTGAATTTGAATCGGCTTCATCGGTTATCCGACTCGCATTCCATGCGTAACGAAGCTAATGAAAAGATAACCATGGGTCATGGCGCCGGGTCTGGCATGCGACAGATCTTACCATCGGCAACAAAGAAGCCTTCGACAGGGCCGAACAGTCCGGCATTAGCAGCATCACTTCCCGTCCGGCAAGGTAAAGAAGAACTCCGACCCGACAGCGGGAGTAGAACTGGCCCAAATGCGACCAGCATGAGACTCGACTATCTTCTTGCAGATCGCAAGTCCAATCCCCGTCCCGGGGATATCGCGCCCATGGAGTCGGTTGAACATTCCGAAGATTCGCTCCGCGTACTGGCTTTCGAAACCGATCCCATTGTCTGCAACAGAAATCGTCCATTGCTTTCCGCGATCCTTGGACGCTCCGACTCGTACACGCGGGGGTTGGTCAGGTTTGCGGTACTTGATTGCGTTTCCAACCAGATTCTGGAAGACTTGCGCAATGCGCGGGGCGTCCACTTCAAGTACGGGCAGTTCGCCGCATGTGATGGTAGCGCCAGTCTCTTGTACGGAAGACTCCAGGTTCGACAAAGCTACTTTCAAAACCTGATTCAGATCCGTCCGGCGAAGGACAAGGTTCGCTCCTTGCGCTTGTGAAAACGCCAGAAGATCGCTGATTAAGCTCTCCATCCGGCGAGCGCCTCCAATGATGTGATCGAGAAACGTGCCCGCATCCTGGTCCAGTAAGTCGTGATACCGGCGTTCCAGCAATTGCGCGTAGACCATCATCGTACGAAGCGGCTCCTGCAGGTCGTGACTGGCGGCGTACGCAAATTGCCCAAGCTCTTCGTTTGCTTGTAAGAGCGATGCGTTGCTCTTTGCCAGTTCCTCATTCACCCGGGTGAGTTCGGCTGCAGTTTCCTCCGCCCGCTTGCGGCCGTTCAGCAGTTCGGTTTCGTATCTCCGACGCTCGGAGGCATTAAGGATAGTGATCCGATTCAGGATGGGTTTGCCCGTGACATCCTGCTTTTGAACAGCATTCAGCAGGATGGGCACAACGCTTCCACTTGCGGTCTGGAGTTCAAGCGCGATCTCTCGAACTTCGCCGTGCATGTGGAGCATCAGGGCCAAGTGCGTCTCGTAGAAGATACGCCCACCAATTGTCAGCAGGTCTGCGAATCGCTTTGCATGAACGAGTTCGCTTCGATCCCAACCTGTCATGGCCGCGAACGTTCGATTTACCCGGACTATTCTGCCGTCGGGAAGCGTAGACAGATAACCGCAGGGAGCGTTCTCATACAGCTCTTCCGTGTTTTCTTCCGGTAAATCAGGCAGCAAGTCTTCAGGCAATCTACTGCCCACAATATTCTGACAAGTACTTCCGGATCGCGGTGACTGTCTCATCCGGAGCGCTGAGATGGGGACAATGTCCCGTAGCCGTGAGCCGAACCAGTTTACTTTGCGAAATCCGGTTGTGGACAAACTCGCCAACGCAGTCAGGCGCGATAATGTCCTCCGAGCACTGGAGGATGAGGGTTGGTTTCTTCAAAGCGCTCAGATCTTGGCGATTATCGGAGAGAAACGTGACTCTAGCGAAGTGTTTTGCTATGTCGGGATCTGTCCTGCAGAAGCTCTCTTCTAATTCTTCCGCGAGTTCAGGACGATCCGCATTGCCCATGATCATAGGGGCTGTTATCTTGGACCAGCCAAGATAATTGCTCTCGAGTGTCGAGAGCAACGCATTTATATCGTCCTGACTGAAGCCGCCGACGTAATCGCCCGTGTTCAGGTAACAGGGCGAGGGGCCGACAAGAATCAAACAGGAGAACGCCTCGGGTCTCATCGATGCCGCAAGTATGCCGATAACCGCGCTGACGGAATGTCCAACGAAAATGGCAGGTCTAGCGTTAGCCGCGTCGATGATCTCAAGGACGTCGCCGGCGTAGCCCTCCAACCGATCGTATTTTTGGCGCGAATACGCGTTCAAATCCGATTTGCCGGCGCCGACGTGGTCGAACAGCACAACGCGGTACTCATCGGCGAATGCCGGCACGATGAAGCGCCACACATTTTGATCGCACCCGAACCCATGCGCCAGCAGCATCGTCTTGCTGCCTGATCCTTCCACGTTGATGTTGTTCCGCTGGTAGACGTCCATGGATGGGCTTCGGTGCTGCGAGCCCGAAGGGTTACTAGAAATTATCCCATCCATAGACGTCAACTATCTGCGAAACCCGCGCGTTTCTCGCGGTGAGCTAGGATCGGGAGTCTACCACTCGGCAACTGATCCATCATCGTGAAACACCCGCGCCATAGGCCGCGTGCCACCGAATGGATACTTCGTGAGACTCTCTTCAGACAATTCGAATCCAAGGCCTGGTTTCTCGGAAAGCGGGAATCGTCCGTCCACCATTCGCATGGCCGGGAAGCCCAGCCACTCCTGCCAGATCTTATCGTTAGCATTCGGAGTGACCTGCCCGCAAATCTCCTGCACCAGGAAGTTAGGCATGGCCGCATCCACGTGAACCGTCGCGAGACCCCCGATGGGACCCTCACAGGCATGCGGCGCCATGGAGATCGATGACACATTCGCGGTCGCCGCAACCTTCCAGAGCGCAGTGATGCCACCAACGTGGTTGATGTCGGTCTGCAGAATGTCGACGACACCCATCTCGATGAGTTCACGGCAGCCGTAGGATGCGATCAGCCGCTCGCCCGTCGCAATTGGGGTCGTCGAACGGCGCGCAATTTTCGCCATCGCCTGAACATTCTCCGGAGGACAAGGTTCCTCCACGAAGAGCAGGTTCAGTGGCTCCACTTCCTTCACGATGACCGACGCGACACTGGGACTGGTCTTCGCGTGGAAATCGATTGCGATGTCGATATCAGGACCCAGGGCCTCGCGCGTCATTTGTATGGCTTTGATGGCGCGGTCGATCTTCGGCCTGCGCTCGAGCCACTCATAGTATCCGGGAATGCCGCCTTTGACGCACGTGATGCCTTGCTGCTTCGCCGTCTCCCGGATCTGTGCCAGGCGCTCGCGGCCGGCTCCGTCGATGTGATAGTATCCACGGACTCCCCGAGGATCGAAGGGTCCGCCGAGCAGCTTGTACACAGGCATGTTCAGCGCTTTGCCGCGCAGGTCCCACAACGCCTGGTCGATACCTGCTATCGCTGACCCGATCACCGGACCGGCACGATAGAAGGAATGGATGTACATC
>JBJMGJ010000221.1:0-9607 GCA_045807965.1 Bryobacteraceae bacterium
CCGCCAGCACCGGCTCGGCGGTGTATCTGGCCGCGCAAGCCTTGCGCGAGAAGCTGATTCAAATGGCCATCACTGATGCCCGTTCGCCCGTGTCCGGTATGAACGTCCAGGATGTCGTTCTCCAGAACGGAAGGCTGTTCGCGCGCGCCGAACCTTCGAAAGGCGAAACCTTTCAGGAGCTACTGAGGCGAAACGGGCAGGCGAGCGTAGAAGGGAAGTCCGAGGCCAAGCCGGGCTCCGAAAAAGAACGATATTCCATGTATGCGTTCGGTGCTCAATTTGCCGAAGTTCGAGTCGATGCGGATCTGGGGCAGATCAAGGTGTCGCGCATGGTCGGCTGCTTCGGCGCGGGGAGGATTTTGAATGCGAAGACAGCCCGGAGTCAGTTGCTCGGTGGAATGGTGTGGGGCGTTAGCATGGCGCTTCACGAGCACGCCATCATGGACAAGCGGCTGGGCCGCTGGGTAAACAACAACTTAGCCGAGTATCATGTCCCGGTAAACGCGGACATTGGCCAAATGGACGCGTTCTGGGTGGAAGAAAAGGACGAGCACATCAATCCGATCGGCGCGAAGGGCATCGGCGAAATCGGAATTACAGGCGCAGCCGCGGCTGTTGCAAACGCCATTTTTCACGCCACAGGCAAGCGGGTCCGGGATCTGCCGATTACGCCCGATACGCTGCTGGTGTAGTGGCTGCAGACGCTTCCGCTGGAATTCCCATGTAGCGCATCACTTGCTCTCGGAACGTGTTGAGAGTGACCGTGATGCGGTCGGTTTCGAGCAGAACGAACTCACCGGCGTCTCCCAGGCTTTGGCGTGCTTCCATCAAGCGCCTATGATCTTCGCGTAGCTTCGGAAGGGTCTGATGAGCTGCTGCGGATCCCCTTAGCGCGGCCGACAGGTAATACAGCGTGAAATCCACATCCCGAGCAAAGCGATCGAGCGCCGGTGGAATCGTTTTCATCGGCGATTGAAGAAAACCGGCTTCGAGCGCGGCCATTGCATTGGCCAGGGAATGCGAACTGGCAAGCATGGAATTTAAGCAGTCCACTTTCTCCGAAGACGTACGCGGCTCAGCGGCGGTCCGGTCGACGGAAGCTTCGGCATTCGAACGTGCACGCCGCCACGCGTGTCCGGCTTCAATTGTGGAAATGAATGCCGCATCGCGAGACTCGCCGAGAGACTGGATCAGTGCCTGGAAGTACAGCCTGGTGGCGTCGATCATCTCAGCAATTGCATCTGACACCAGGGTGCGTTCCCAGGTCGGCCAGAGCGTATAAGCCAAGAGCGCAAGCAGTCCGCCCGCGGTCGTATTGAGAAGCCGTAGCCACACAACTTCCGCGGGGGCGATACCGGTTTCAGCAATCAAGAAAACGATCAAGCCACTGATGCAGATGCTGAAGATGCCATAGTTTGCCGGTCCGTACATGCGCACGGCAAAGGTAAAAATACCGACGAGGAGAAGTTGCGTCAAGGCGGTCCCCGGCGTTGCGTGATAGAGGAGCGTCGCCAGCATGAGGCCCGTCACAGTGCCCAGAAGCCGGAGTGCTCCCCTGCTGATAGTTGCAGTGAAATCCGGCTTCAGGATGACCGCCACGGTCATAGGGATCCAGTACGAACGATCCCAACTGATGCTGTGTCCAAGCGCATCGGCAAGTCCGACGCCCATCGAAAGGCGAAGGGCGTGGCGGAAGACAGCGGAACGGAAGCTCAGGTTTGCCCGAAGGATCTCGATCCAGGCGCCGACGCGTAAGCGAAGCGGAATAGCGGCCTCGTGCTGCAAAGACTCTTCCTCGCCCTCCGGAGTGGCGTTGTCGGCTAGTCTGGCGACGCTGCGCAACTGACCGATGAAGACGTCTGCGGCCGCCGCGATATCCCCCGCCAGGCTGTCATCCGGATCCGTGTGTGAGCGCAAGACGGAAACGGCGGCGTTAACCTGGCTGACTAAACCCGCCAAATCCCTCCGGCGCTCCCCGCCTAACAGGCAATCGGAAACGCAGTTCACTAGTCTGACGGCGACTTCGAATACCTGGTCGACATCCTTGCCCAATGAGTCTTCCGGACCGCTGAGCTGAGCGCCGAGCCGTCTAAGTTGGAAAGAAGATAGCCGAATGCGATCGGTCTGGTCTACCAGGACCCGGAGCCGTTCGCCTTCGGCCGTATGATCTCGTCCAAGCGCGCCGAGAGCTTCCTGAACCTCTCGGGTAGGAGTTGCCAGTGTAGCGGCCAGAGCCGATTCGGCTGAGTCTCCCAAATAGGCGGCGAGATCACGGAATGCGGCGGCGATAGCTCGCTTTTCCGGATCGTACGGATGCACGGGCCAGAGCAGCAACGCAAAGGTCATCTGAAGCAATCCGCCGCCTAGCACCAGGAGAGCCGCGTCCACTGCTCCGCCGACCGTTGTGGGTCCGCGGGCGGCGAAGACCACCAGCACAACTAGTGTGTTCAGTCCTAAGTCGCCGGCCCGTGTGCTCACCGCGATGAGCATGCCCGCCATAAAAGCCCAAGCCATGGCAACGAGGATGGCCGTCACGTGGAGTCTGCCGGTGGCGCTGCCGATGAACACCGCAATGCCCCCCAGAAGGCTCCAGATCAGCATACGGCGAGCACGTTGGGAATAGGCATCGGTTCCGTCCGAATAGGAAACGTTCAGCGCGCCAGTGGCAACCGCAACTGCCGCGGAGGGGTTTCCGATCTGGATTCCCACGCCCAGCGGGAGAGCAACGGCCAACGAGTTCCGTAGCGCTATCCACAGGCTGTTGATTTTTGATTTATCCAGCCGTGTGATGGCTCCCCACAGCGCGTTCGCGCTGCGAGCCCAGGGTGTCAACCGTTCAGACAATCAGGACATCCAGGGTTCTTGGACCGTGGACGCCCCGAACCCTCGTCATCTCAATATCCACGGTGGCCGACGGCCCGGAGAAGAAAGTTAAGGGCAGATCCTTGGAAGCTTCCAGCTTGCGGATCGCCTCGGGCACGAAGTGGACGATGTCCTCGCGCCGCAAAACACAAAGGTGATAGTCGGGAATCAGCGTTGCGGCCCTTCGGCCTTGCTCGCGCGAGCTCTCGAGCACGACCGTTCCAGTAAGAGCGATTCCCAGAGCACAGGTCGTCACCACGCCGTCATTCAGATCCAGTTGTTCCTTGGTAAGGTTCTCATCGGGAACAAACATAAATCCCGAGGGTCGCCACTCGTGCGGGAACGCCGGTGGCACGATCAGGACGCGCTTGCCACGTTGCGCCAAAACCCGGGCGATATCCTCGCGAACAGTCCCTTCGCTGTAAAACGGTGTTCCGTTGTAGTGCTGGAGCCTGCTGTCGAACAAGGCGATGAGTTCCGGCTCTTCCAACTGGCCAAATCGCCGGTAGTGCCGCGGCAGCTCCTGCCATTCTGCGGCACATAGCTCCGCCCTGTTGTCCTCCGTCGCGTTCAACCCGACCTTGATCCGGTTCAGGATGGCCGTTCGAGAACTAGCGCTGCTCACGACTGCGTTTCCATTCCCTTTCGGCCCACCACTGCCGGAATGACTGCTTCGGCAGGGGCATAAGATCACGAGTCTGGGTCCATCCCGAGAGCATTCCTGGAAGGCGACGAATGACGCCATTGTGCACGAACGGGAACTGCGCGACCCGCGCGAGCCCCTCGGCCGCGGTCAGGAGGCCCGAACTGGCAAATAGGAGTGCCATCGCCTGCATAGCTACATTCTCAGGATGAAGTTTGCCGAGAAACGTGCTTTGATTTTCACGAACGATCTTGCCGCGCAGCATGATCAGAATCTCGGGGATATTAATCTTTACCGGGCAAACGTCATAGCAAGCTCCGCACAGCGAGGATGCATAGGGAAGGGACCGGGAGTGCTCAAGATTTTGCAGTTGCGGTGTAATGATGGCGCCAATCGGGCCCTGGTAAACAGATCCGTACGCATGACCACCGGTCTGGTGATAGACGGGACAGGCATTCAGGCACGCTCCGCAGCGAATACAGTTTAGTGTTTCCCGGCTTTCCTCTTCCCCTAACAAACCTGTGCGTCCGTTGTCGAGCAGAACGACGTGCACCTCCTGGGGGCCGTCACCCGGCGTGACTCCTGACCAGATCGAATTATAGGGATTCATGCGCTCGCCCGTTGCGGATCGGGGCAAGCTCTGCATGAAGACCTCTAGATCCTGGAACGTCGGAATGAGCTTCTCAATGCCGACAACCGAGATCAGAAGATCGGGCAACGTGATACACATCCGCCCATTTCCTTCGCTTTCGACAACCACGAGAGAACCAGTCTCCGCCACGGCAAAGTTGGCCCCGCTAATACCCACGTTTACGGTTAGAAACTTGTGCCGCAAGTACCGCCGGGCTGCCTCTGCGAGTTCTTCGGGTGCGTCGGTCAGTCCCTCCATGCCCAGTTCCGCAAGTGGCATGTACTTTTCGAAGATCTCCCGTATCTGCACGCGGTTGATATGAAGAGCGGGGACAACGATATGAGAAGGGCGGTCCTGTCCGAGTTGGACGATGAGGTCAGCCAGATCCGTTTCGTAAGGAGTGATTCCGTTCTCTTCCAGATGCTCGTTCAGACGGATTTCGTTTGAAGTCATCGTCTTCACCTTGATGACTTCTCGTTCGGCCCTCCTCTTTACAATGCTGCTGATGATTTCGTTCGCTTCGTCAGCATCGCTCGCCCAGTGGACGATCCCGCCTCGGGCAGTGAAGTTGCGTTCGAATTCTTCCAGATAGACATCCAGATACCGGAGGGTGTGGCTTTTGATGGCGTGCCCTGCGGTGCGCAGTTCTTCCCAATCCGGCAGTTCGCCGGTCATGTTCTTGCGCTTCAGCTGGATGATATCGGTCGCGTGTTTGACGTTCCGCCGGAGCTGGGAGTCATCAAGCGCCGCCGATGCTGCTTTGGGAAACGGAGACGATTCGGCGGAGGAACCGACGCGAATGCTCACTCCAGGCCTCCTTTGTTGGGAGTTGTATGGGTGAAGGTCGGGGTGTTCGCCCCGGCGGTGCGCGTGGAGGCCAGAATCTCGGCGATATGGACGGTCTTGACTCCCGTCCGCTGCCGGTGAAGCGATCCATAAATCTGCATCAGGCAGGAGTTATCCGCCGCCGTGCACATCTCCGCCCCTGTGTTCAGCACACAGCGGACTTTATCAGCGAGCATGGCCGACGAAGTGTCCGGATTCTTAATGGCAAACGTCCCTCCGAATCCGCAGCACTCTTCACTGTTTGGAAGCTCAACCAGATCCATCCCGCCGACATTACGCAAAAGCCGCAGTGGCGCATCGTCCACCCGCAGTAAGCGAAGCGAATGGCAGGACGGATGATATGTGACACGGTGCGGGTAATAAGCTCCGACATCCTCCACCCCGAGCTTTTTCACGAGCAGTTCGCTGAACTCAAACACGCGCGGCACAACCTCTGTCAGTTTCGCTTCCAGGTCCGCATCTCCAGCCATGCGAGCGGCCTTCCAGTAATGGTCCCGGATCATTGCGACACAGGAAGCGGAGTGTGAGCAGATGACTTCGTCGTTGGCAAAGGTCTCGGCAAACTTTCGAACCAGCGGGATCGTTTCACGCTGGTACCCGGTGTTGTAATGCATCTGCCCACAACAGGTCTGCTCGGGACGAAATATTACCTGGTGTCCCAGTCGTTCCAGGACCTGGACGACAGCTACGCCCGTATCTGCAAACAGCAGATCGTTGTAGCAGGTGATGAAGAGCGAGATACGCATTCTAACGAGCGTCGGTGATTCAATCGTAGTATGGCGAGGCGATTGCTATTGGCGTTGTTGACTCTAGCCCTTTTTCTCGAAGAGCCTCGGACCCGTCTTCTTCAGGGTCAGACAGGAACCGTGGACGGAGGCGTGCCTTCGGATGCGCGGATCTCGCCGCGGGATTTGGCGGCCCTGCTCTCGAAATCCGATCATCCCCGCCCCACACTGATCTTTGTCGGCTATCATCCCCTGTTCGTCGGTGCGCACATCAAGGGAGCGATCTTTGCCGGACCGGGCTCAAAGCCGGAAGGTATCGACCAGCTCAAGGCCGTGGTTCGCAACATTCCTCGTGCCCACGCGGTTGTCGTGTATTGCGGCTGCTGCCCTTTTGACCGTTGCCCAAACGTGCAACCGTCCTACAAGGCTCTGCGGGAAATGGGCTTCACGCACGTCAGCGTACTTCATATTCCGACAAACCTCCATACGGATTGGGTCGAAAAGGGATATCCAACAACCAGGGGCGCAGGTTATTAACCTCGCTCGGATTAGCCCGGAAAATCCGATGCTATGCTCAGGGCGAGGCTAGGGCCCTGCGACATCACACAACTTTGTTACGCGTGGGCGCTGGGTTGCTATTGCTGAGCGGCCTGTACGCTCTTGAGCGTGACAAGCCGATGCCGTTTCGAGAATATCCGGGCGATGAGTATCGCCTCACTCAAATCGCTCTGCCTCCTGACTTCGCCGAAAAAACGGAATGGATTTTCGCGCGGCTGATGTTTCCCTCCATTCCCGACGCGCACTTTCGTCATGCCGGCTGGGATTGGACGCAAGGTCACGCCAGTTGGACCAACGACTATCCGCGTTCGGACCGGCATTTTGTACAGGCGGTGCGGCGCCTAACTCGTTTGCAGGTTCGCTCCGTTGAGCAGCCTGTCAATCTCGATGACAGAAACGACGTTTTCAATTATCCCTGGCTCTACGCTGTTTTCGTAGGGGAGTGGGAATTGACGGATCAGCAGGCGCGAACGCTTCGTGAATACCTTCTCCGCGGAGGGTTTCTCCTCTGCGACGATTTCTGGGGCACTCGTGATTGGGAAGTCTTTATGCAGAGCATGAAACGAGTTTTCCCGGATCGTACTGTGATTGAACTGCCCGATAAAGATCCTATCTTTCACACCGTCTACGACTTAGACGATCGTTACCAGGTGCCGGGCGAGTGGGCGGTGCGGACCGGAGTGCCCTATCGCAATGACGGATATGTCGCACAATGGCGAGGTATCTACGACGATAAAGGGCGTGTCATGGTCGCCGCGGCATTCAATTCTGACCTGGGCGATTCTTGGGAATGGGCGGATTTCCCGGGCTATCCCGAAGAGTACTCGGCCCTGGGAGTACGGATCGGGGTTAACTACCTGCTCTATGCCATGACGCATTGAGCTAGACTCATCGCTATGGATGCTCGGCGGACGACCATGCTGATGAGCATTTGCGCCGCGGCCTTTTTGGTTCCTTACTCGCACGGGTTCGTTACGAGCGACGAACTCAATCTT
The DNA here is from genome assembly GCA_045807965.1 of Bryobacteraceae bacterium. Lineage (GTDB taxonomy): Bacteria > Acidobacteriota > Terriglobia > Bryobacterales > Bryobacteraceae > Bog-105. The sequence goes on from JBJMGJ010000221.1 coordinate 7,261, forward strand.
TTGCAAGATTCGGATGGCTGGGAATATCTGAAAATTGTCACGGCGAACGGCTTTCCGACTGACCATCCTTGCTTTGACGGTACGCCTCACCCGGAGGAGTGCCGGGGAACCTTAACGCTGGGCAGTGACGAGCGCTTCGTCAAAAAGATTTATATCAAGGGACAACCAGATACCCGGACCGGCCGGTACAAAGTCGAAGGGAGCGATCTCACGTTTTTCGACGAGTACGACACGCAGGACGGCCCGTACAAAGTTACGCTCGACAGCCGCGAGAAGACGCTGGTTCTCGAACTCGGCAGCGAACGCATGGATCTGATGCTGGAGAAAGAATTTCGCAGCCGGGGTAAGTCGCAGAACAAAAACCCGCAAACCAAACCCTAGCGGAAGCTCAAGCCGAACATAAGCCCGGAACTCTCGGATGTTAGCATCGTCTCCGTGGAGGAAAACGAGGTTTATTCCGCCATCGGCGAAGAGGGTTTTCAGCAGCTAGTCGGAAACTTTTATCGTCAGGTTGCCGCCGACGATATTCTCGGTCCCCTGTATCCGCGGCACGATTTCGCAGGAGCAGAAGAACGCCTGCGAGATTTTCTTGCCTTCCGATTTGGTGGCCCACCGGTTTATCTCGAGAAGCGCGGGCATCCAAGACTTCGGATGAGGCATGCGCCGTTTCCGGTGAACCAGGGGGCGCGGGATCGCTGGATGGAGCTTATGGAGAAAGCACTTGCTTCGGTACCCATGCCGGAGGAAGCGAAGCGATTATTGCGGGCATATTTTGAATCCACTGCGACAGCTATGATGAACCGGCTCTAGTATGAGTTCCCTACGGGAGCCGAGTTCACTTCGCTTTGCGCTCCGAGCGTTGGAATCGCGGAACTATCGGCTCTTTTTTGCCGGACAAAGTGTATCGCTCATCGGCACGTGGATGACTCGGATTGCTACGAGCTGGCTCGTATACCGGTTGACGCGATCTCCCTTTCTGCTGGGCGTTACCAGCTTCGCCGGCAGCATTCCCCTGTTTCTTCTTGCTCCGATCGCAGGCGTTTGGATCGACCGTTGGGACCGTCACCGGACACTGATCGCGACACAAGTGGCGTCCATGATCCAGTCTTTCCTGCTGGCGGCACTTGCGTTGACAGGAACGATCAGCATTTGGCACATCGTGGTGCTTATGCTGCTGCAGGGCGTGGTGAACGCTTTGGACATGCCCGCCCGGCAGGCATTTCTGGTCGAGATGGTGGACAATCGGGAAGATCTGCCGAATGCCATCGCTCTCAACTCATCGATGGTAAATGCGGCACGGCTGCTCGGGCCTTCCGTCGCCGGATTGATCATCGCTGCAGTTGGTGAAGGTTATTGCTTTCTAGCTGACGGTATCAGCTATCTCGCGGTGATTGCTTCTCTGGCAGCGATGCGAGTTGCCAAAAAGCCGCGGCATTCGGGTAACCGAGGCGCACTTGCCGAGATGCATGAAGGCTGGCGCTATGTTTCGCAATCCCTTCCGATCCGGTCGATCCTGCTCCTTCTGGCGCTCATCAGCCTCCTCGGCATGCCGTATACCGTGCTGATGCCAGTGTTCGCCGCCCGCGTTCTCCATGGCGGCCCTCACACGCTTGGGTACCTGATGGGCGCCATCGGAGTGGGGGCGCTCGCGGGTGCACTCATGCTGGCGATACGCAGAACGGTGTTAGGGTTGGGCCGCGTCATTCCGATCTCGGCCGCCGTATTCGGCGCGGCTTTGATCGGGTTCGGTCTCTCGCATGTCTTCTGGCTGTCCGTATTGCTTCTTCTTGTAGCGGGCTTCGGCATGATGCGGCAGATGGCGGCCAGCAATACGCTTCTGCAAACGATCGTGGAAGACGAAAAGCGCGGACGCGTCATGTCCTTCTACGCCATGGCGTTCGCCGGCATGTCGCCCTTCGGAAGTCTTCTGGCAGGCGTTCTGGCCCAGCAATTTGGCGCGCCCGCTACCGTGGTGGCAAGTGGCGTCTTTTGTCTGGTCGGCGCCGCTCTGTTTGCGCGACAATTACCGAGCTTGCGCGAGGTGATACGTCCCATCTACATACGGCTGGGCGTGTTGCCGGAAGTGGCAACCGGAATTGAAAGCGCGACAGAATTCCAGACGGTAACGGAGACCTAAGGTCCTTCGAGTGGCGGGAGGCAACACGTCAGAGTAACGCGTCGCCTCATTCGCCGGCCGGACTTGTGGAACGCTGGGGATGGTTATCTGATATTTGCGCCGGCTCGTGCCGCCGCCTGGGTGTTTACTGAGGACTCGGCGATGTTGGTCAGCTTCTGGTCTGCGGCCTTCTCTTCCTCGAGGGTTTGCTGCAAGACGCTTGCGGGACGG
>JBJMGJ010000222.1:0-5021 GCA_045807965.1 Bryobacteraceae bacterium
ATTTGAGTTGATTGACGGCATCGTCCACTTCGACGGTGTTTCGCTTGTAGCCAAGCCGCAGGATCGCGCTGTCATTGATGCCGAGCGCCAGGCTCGCGTAGTCACCGTCCAAGGTCCCCAGATCGACGACCTTGTTCAATTTGGGCCAGAAAGTGGCGTGAAAGGTGGTGTTGTTCGTTAGCTCCGAGTGGCCCACGGCCTCGCCCAAATTGTTGAGGTTGCAAGCATGGTTTCCGGCAATTCCACCAGCTCCACCGAGACTTGGAAGTTCATGCGGTTGGCCGTTGGCCTCCCAGAACATGGCGCGGAGCTCGTTCAGGTTGAGCAGACTGTTGGTGTTAAACGGTGCACAACTGCCCGAAGCGCCGACAACCTGCCCACTTTCATTAACGTAAGCAGCCTCGCCGTACAGGTCGCCAGGCGTAGTTCGAACGTGTGGCTCGCCGTTTTTCCAAATGACAGGCTGGAAGCGATGGACAGAGCAACCGGCGTCTTGAATTGAGGTTTCTGCTATCCCTACGATGTCGCCCCGGTCGTTGATCATGTTGGCATAGCCGTTCGGCCCACCTAGGGTCGGCAGTGCTTGCATGACACCGTAGCGCCAAAGAAACGGCTGGCATGTAGTGTTCGAAGGCGGAAAGCCGAAGGCGTTGAAACCACAAAAGTCCTCGCCATTCGGGTCCGTGGTCTGCGCGCCTCCAACGACCCGGGCGCTGGTATTTACGCCGAAACCGAGGCTATTAAGTCCTCCCAATCCCGGCGTTCCCAGGTCGAGCCGCGCCCGGCCTACCCAGAGCGTGGCGTGCTCGGTCCCATCTTGGCCGCTGGCCGACCCGCCAGTGAGACCATTTTGGCTAATCATAAATGGGCCGCCTGGCGGCGGCCCCACTGGTCCCAGATCAATGATGTTGTAGCGAAGCTTCGACGAGCGATTCTCCGCAGAGAGTTCAGGCTCCTGGGCCATCATCTTCGCAGACATGGCAAGGACTAGAAATAGGCTCGTCGCATAAACGCGGCTCGCCGGTGGATGTTTCATAGTGTGGCTCCCTTCTGTTGCAGTTTTTGTCGAACTGCATTCTCCGTGTGCCAAGGCGCAAACGAGCGGAGGAAACTATCAAGCACCTCAACATTTTTTTCGGCTATAATCCGATGGCACTGGCGAGATGACTAAGGAAGGTGAAGGAAGGAGCGGCACCGCTTCCGAGGACGTGACGCGGCTTCTTCTAGCTTGGCGGGGCGGCGACCGGTCGGCCCTCGAAAAGCTCACGCCCATCGTGTATCAGGATTTGCGGCGTTTGGCGCGCCGTCGTTTGTCAGGAGAGCGGGCAGGACACACTTTACAACCCACCGCGGTTGTCAACGAAGCCTACCTGCGTCTGGTGGATTATCAGCAAGTCAAATGGCAGGACCGGGCACATTTCTTTGCCGTATCGGCTCAGTTGATCAGGCGAGTTCTGGTGGACCACGCGCGTCGACGCAACCTGAAACGGGGCGGAGCCGTAAAGCACTTCTCACTTGAACTAACACCCGAAATCGGCTCTCATCCTTCAAAAAACTTGATTGCATTGGACGAGGCCCTGAACGAATTAGCGCGCATGGACCCGCGGAAGGCAAGCGTGGTGGAGTTGCGTTACTTTGCCGGATTGAGTGTCGAGGAATCGGCGGAAGCGCTGGGAATCTCGGCCCCAACAGTCATGCGCGATTGGAACAGCGCCAAGGCGTGGCTCTACCGTGAACTGGTGGGCGGCGGATCAGGCAGTGGATCCTGAGCGCTGGAAGCAAGTGGACCGCTTGCTGCAAGGAGCCATGCGATTGGAGCGCGACAAGCGCCGTGCCTTCATCGAAGAAGCGTGTCAGAATGACGAAGCCCTTGATCGCGAGGTTAGCTCTTTACTGGCATCGCACGAAGCAGCCGGAACCTTTTTAGAAGCGCCGGTAATCGAAGAGGCCGAAACAATCCTGGCCATCGCGGCAGATGAATCTGAATTGGCCGGAAGTACGCTCTCCCACTACCGGCTTATCGACAAACTGGGCAGCGGCGGCATGGGCGTTGTTTATAAGGCCGAAGACACTCGGCTACACCGCTACGTGGCGTTGAAGTTTCTTCCCGAAGAGCTGTGCCAGGATGCGGCTGCCCTGGCCCGCTTCCGTCGCGAGGCCCAAGCAGCTTCGTCCCTCAACCATCCCAACATCTGCATCGTTCACGACGTCGGTGAGCAGGGCAGTCGTGCGTTCATTGCGATGGAGTATCTCGAAGGCCGCACCCTGAAACAGGAGATCTCCGGCCGCCCGGTGCAAGTCGAGCTACTGATCACCGTGGCCATTCAAATATGTGACGGTCTCGAGGCGGCACACGCAAATCGAATCGTCCATCGCGACGTCAAGCCCGCCAATATCTTCATCGGCCCAAACGGACATGTCAAGATTCTCGATTTCGGGATTGCGAAGATCCAGAACGGTGAGGCTTTCGAGCTCCGAAGCAGCGCAACGCAGGAGGTCGGATCCGACCCGCACCAGCTCACCGCTACCGGCTCAGCGCTAGGAACTCTCGAATATATGTCGCCTGAACAGGTGCGAGGAGAGCCATTGGATTCGCGTTCTGACCTGTTTTCGCTCGGGGCATTGTTGTATGAAACGGCTGCAGGATTTCCGCCGTTTCGAGGCACCACCCGCACCGAAGTTTACGACGCCATTCTCCATCAGGATGCAAAGCCTCTCAGGGAAATCAACCGGACACTGCCGAAGGAACTGGAACAGATCGTCGATAAGTGCCTGCAAAAGGACAGCGGCGCGCGCTATCAGCACGTCTCGGAAATTCAGGCTGATCTCAAACGGCTGAAACAGAAGACAGACTGGCTCAGACGAATGCAGCGCGCGCGCGTGGGGCTCGGGCTCGCTGCTGCTGTAGTTTGCCTGGCGATGGCAGCTTATCTTGCCTTGCGCTCGCCGCCTCCACCCCGAGTGTCTGGTTATGTTCAGTTAACGGACGACGGCCAGGGGAAAGGAGTAGCTGAGGGCGCTATGGTCACCGACGGAGCCCGGCTGTACTTCGGAGAAGGATCAGGCATGTCTACCGTCATCGCTAAGGTCTCTGTTTTCGGTGGAGAAACATCATCACTGCCCGAAGCACCCGTTGGGGATCCAGAAGTCCAAGGTATTTCGCCAAGCCACACCGAGTTGCTTGCGTCGAGTTACATGGGTTTCTCGCAGGAGTTTGGCTGGCCTCTCTGGCTTTTGCCGCTAACAGGACGAGCGCCTCACCGCATCGGAAATATCTCCATGAGCTGCGCCGCCTGGTCGCCGGACGGTCGCGAAATCGCTTATGTGACTGGCCGCGACCTATATAGGTCTCAGCGCGATGGAAGAAATCCAAAAAGAATTGCCGAGCTTCCTGGGACGGCATTCTGGTTGCGCTGGTCGCCTGATGGGAGAAGTCTGCGAGTGACCATCGGCAATCCGCTTGGCCGCACTGGCGTGCTTAGGCTTTGGGAAGTCTCCTCGAATGGCGCCAGTTCCCGCGCCTTCCTGCCGGATTGGAATCAGCCCCCGTCAGCGTGTTGCGGCAACTGGACACCGGATGGCAAATATTTCGTCTTCCAGGCAACCCGTGACGGTAAGACCGAGATTTGGGCAACCCGAGAGCGAACCGGTCTGCTTGACTCCTTTCGAAGGGTAGAGCAACCGGTGCAACTGACTGGAGGCCAATTGGACTCGATGACGCCGTTGCCTAGTTTAGACGGGAAGAAGCTATACGTTGTCGGCCAAAAGCTGCGGGGAGAGACAGTACGTTGGGATGCCAAATCGCACCAATGGGTTCCGTATCTTTTAGGGCGTTCGGCGGAGTTCTCTGCCTTCTCGCGCGATGGGCAATGGGTAGCCTACGCCAGTTCTCCTGACGGCAATCTCTGGTGCAGCAGAATCGACGGAAGCCATCGCCTCCAACTCACGTCCCAGCCCATGAGAGCGAACGTTCCATCGTTTTCTCCGGACGGTAAGCGAATCGCCTTTCAGGCCATGAAACCAGGCCAACCATGGAACATCTATGTCATTTCTTCAGAGGGTGGCGCGCCTGAAGCGATTTGGCCGGAGAAGCATAATCAGGCTCGCCCAACCTGGTCTGCCGACGGGAACTCGATCGTGTTTAGCTCATTTCCCGGCCCGGAAGCTGCGGACGGAATCCGCGTCTTCAATCTAAGGACGCGCCAGCTGACAAAGTTGCCTCGTTCTGAATGGCTTCTGATACCAACTTGGTCGCCTGACGGCCGCTACATCATTGCGCGTCACTCGGATCATCACGTCATCAAGCTCTTCGATTTGCGGACACAACAATGGACGGAACTGGTGCGTAGGGAGCTGAATTGGTTTAATTGGTCGCGCGACGGCCGCTCCGTCTATTTCGAGCAGCACGGAGACCGGGATGCCGTGATGCGAGTGCGCCTGGACAATCACAAAGTTGACGAGATTGTGAGTTTGCAGAACTTGAAGCGAACCGGAGCATTCGGCAGCTTTTGGTTCGGCCTCGCTCCTGATGATTCTCCTATCGTATTGCGTGATACGGGTACGCAGGAAATCTACGCTCTCGATTGGCTGCCGCGGTAGGGGATGCGGGCGCTGCTTGCTGAATGGTCTTGGCGGAAAGGAATTTGTCGTCCTTGCCTTCGAGCCCCTTCAAATTCATCTGGAGGAACCTACCGGAAACTTCCCATCACCTGCGTGCTGTGTCGCTATGACCAGACTAAACGTGGCCTCGGCCCGTCTGTGGAGGCGGAGGTGAAAAGATCAACTCCGCCTGATTCTCCGACTGGACTCGTTGCACGCAGGAGAACAGCGAGTGACGACCAGGAGCATATGCCTTTCCTGTCTTAGCGATTGTCCTCGCGTTCCTCGTCCCTGGCTACTCCGCAAATCGTTCCCGTGAACTCCCCTGAGGATTCGAAGAAGGCCGGCAAGTTCAAAGCGTTCGCGAGCAATGGGCGCAGAGTTTCGGTCATCGTGAGGCTCCCGCCAGTCACATTCTTGAA
>JBJMGJ010000223.1:0-3247 GCA_045807965.1 Bryobacteraceae bacterium
GAAACCGCGCAGCGTCGATCCGTTCCGCAGACGAACATCAATCACGCCCCACGGCTGCTGGGGGCAAAAGGCCCAGCCTGGGCAATTCGCGGCGGACCGAGTTCCCATTTGCGAAGTCGGATCAAGAAGCATTTGCTCGATCTCGCGGACTGTTAACTGCCTGCCTGCAACCGACAAATCAGGGCCGTTTGTGCCACCCGCGCCATGGACCATATGGCACGATGAGCAATCCCCCGCTCCGAAGAAAAATGCTTTCCCCGCGGCCACATCGCCTGCGGGCTTGACATCGTAAGCCGAGGCATTCAAGGAGTGCACCCATCGCGCCATTTCCGTCAGTTGATCCTCGGGAAGGCGAAAGGCAGGCATTCCGCCGGGAGTGCCATTTCGTATAAGATCCCGAATCTGAACCTCTGTACGCGCCCGTAGAGACCTGCTATTCACCAGGCTCGGTGCCCGGTCCCCTCCGGTCGCTTTATCGCCGTGGCACCCGGCGCACAGCTGCCGGAAAACCGGTTGCTGAGCCAGGACCGGCCCACAAACCAACAAGGCCGCCGCCCACGCTGGAAGCGATTTCACGGCAGCTCTTAATCCCCGAGTAGACGGGATTAGAAAAGATATTTGGCGTGCTCGCCCCCTATCACGTCCGATCAGCCGAAAAATAAAGAGCTGGAGACTCATTTGAACACGATTCGGTCTTTGTGATTTTCGAGCTGTTTAGCGCACGTGGGATTCAGGCTGATCAGTTCAGCAAGCGAATGGTAGGGGCGGTGGGAAACAATGCTATCCGCACCGGTAGGCTCGATATCGAGTACTTCGATAAGTTCTTGAGCCGGAGCTTGATTAATATTCGTCCGGTTGTAATTATGAGCGAGCCATCGCAGGACTTCTGCCCGCTCGGCGCCGCTTGCTTTTGCACCGCGCTCGATCATCGAATCGACGGTTTCTTCCCATTCGGGAAGGCTTTTGACATCAGAGATGAGCGTCACGCTGTGACAGGATCCGCAAACTCTTTCAAATGTCGCCTTGTCAGCCCCTGACTGGGCGACTGCCGCAGCCGCGAATAGAATGCTAGCACTCAGGCGCGGAGCCATGGGCCGAGATAGGTCTGAAGCTTCTCGCGAATCTGATCGCCGGTGAGAACCGGGCCGGGATGCGGCTTTGAGGGCGCCCCGGGAACAGGCGGACCTGTACGAGTACGCGTTCCTTCTTTGAACACCCCGCGGGCAATCATAATGTCGATGGTATTCACCGGCATAATGCTGCCCATAGCGAGCACACGGCCGAACATATCATAGGCCTCTCGCTTCTTGCCGGCATGGAACAAGTCGTAAGCCGAGGCGTATAAATCCGCCAGGTTAGTGTAAGGGCAATGACCGGAGAACCCAAGCTCCATTTCCGTGATCATCGTCTGCACACCTTTCCCCGAGAAGACTTTCACGCGGCCGCCCGTGCGCTCGCGAATCTGACCGACGCGCGCGAGCGGTTCGCCGGCCTCGTCCTTCACGTAACGAAGATTCGGAATAGTGCGGAACATTTCGACCAGCAGATCGACGCTCATGTTGCCCACGAATTGTGCGAACATCGGCAGTTCCGTCGTGCGCCCGACCGTTTGGTAGTAATCCAAAAGGGTCTTTTCGTCCGTAACCCCACTCGGCGGCAGGGAGATGATGGCATCTGCTCCAAGTCGAGTCGCCAGTTTCGAATATCTCGTTATCGCTGCGGGATCGGGACTCTGGACACCAACGACCATTGCCGTACGGCCCCCTTTGCCTGCAGTAATCAGCGCTTCCGTGCCCTCCATGCGTTCGGAATCACTGAGGGTGCTCCATGCACTCGCGAGTTGCGGCCAAATCAGACCATGTACACCGCCGCGATTGCAAAACTTCACTTGATTCGCCAGCGCCTCGAGGTCAAGTTTGTTGTCGGGCGTGAACGGTGAAAAAGCGATGGGGAAAAGACCTGCGAGCGGTCGTGCCTGAGCACTACTGTCACCGAAACTGATAGGCGGTGCGGCAGAAGCTGCCATTAACTGCAGCAATCCGCGACGGCTGATCATCGGGATGCCCTCGGCCCAGCGTCCGGCGCCGCCTGGTAGGGTCCGAACCCATTGGCGAACTGGTTTGAGACCTGTACGAGTTTGCCGTCGTGAAAAACCATATCCAAGAGTTTTTCACTATGCATCACGCGGCCATATTCGTCCTTGAGCTGTGCGACGATCTCTTTTGTCTTCACGTCTACAACGTCCCCAGATGAAAGATAGGCGAGCTTGCCGTCGACAGACGGCGTGATCCAGTACGCCCCACCATGTGTCTTGAAGTTACTTACTTCGACCGGCGGCATCCGCGTGTTATCGAAAACGTGAACGAGGTTATTCAGGCCGTCTACAAGCCACAGTTCCCGCTCCTGATCCAGAAGCGCGATTCCGTGGCTAGGACAGGCATGCGGGATCCGTGGACGAGGCGTGACGTTCCAGTTATCCGGCCACCCGAAGCCCTGCACTTCCACTTTGTGCAGGATTTTCCCCGTGTTCGCGTCAACGATCAGGAAACCGAGAAGGTTGTTCTGGTTGGTGTAGATGAGCGAGGAATCGTGATTGAGCACAAATACCCGAACGTTGTCGGGAAAGGTTATCGTGCGAACGAGTTTGTGCGTGCTTGTATCGGCGATACCCATAACCTTGCCGTTCGGCGACATGAAAGCGAGGCGACCGTCATGACTGAGGTTCAGGTTATGGGCATTCGGACTTTGCGGCGAAACCACCTTCGTGATCAGATCGCCATTTTTCGGGTTAATAACGTACCAGAAATCTTTCAGGTCTGAGCCCACGTACATAAACGAGCTGTCAGGAGCCATTTGCGGCCGCTCACAGCAGTTGCCCTCGTAAACCTTTTCCCAAGCTTTCTTTTCCGTGGAAACATCGAACGCACCCAGACGGCCACGCGCGGCGACGTAAATCATGTTCAGTTCCGGACTGGCAGTAACACCTGCAACCTGCTCGGGGTTCCGGGCTGCCGGCACGTCCCAAGTGGGAATGCGTTTAACGAAGTTGTAGTGATTGCGCGCATCGAGGACTACGATGCCGTTACCGTTCGCATCGGGCGAGCCTTCGAGCGTGCCCGGAAGCGTAACGTAGATGAGTTCCTTGGTTGATGGACCGCTGTCCTACGCAAAAACCCGGTCAGCATCTGAAATGAGCGAGTTACCGTGAGACGATTGCACGATGTTCAAGGTCTTCACCCGCCTTGCC
>JBJMGJ010000224.1:0-3833 GCA_045807965.1 Bryobacteraceae bacterium
AGCGTGGACCGTTTTCGGATGTGATCGCGCTCGAGGATCCCTTTGTCCTTGCGTGATCGTGTAAGAGGTGTGGGCTTCTCAGCCAGTAGTGGCCCGGCTTGCTCCCGCAGACGTGTAGATTCGTCCAGAGCAGACTCAAGCCGATTTTCGCGGCACCCAGAGCAAGTACCGCAGCAAGTCCCAAGAATGCCAGCAGGAGTGAATACACCACCTGGTCCCTTCCGTGTTCCTCTTTCTGGAGTGGCGGGGTCATGCTGATCGTTCTTCCTTCCGAACGCCTGCCCCAAATCGAATGGCGTGAAACACACGCGTGGGGCTCTGGCCGTAATTACTGAGTGTCTGTTCGTAGGAAATTTCTTTCCGAAAAGAAGGAAGCCTCAGTTCAGAAAATTCCGAGGTAGGAGATGATAGGCCGAAAGGTTATAGACCCTGAGTCTCGCCTTCCGCATTACGCTTGAATGCTAAATGGTCGCCTACCTGAGTACCTGACCGAGCGAGGGCGCCAGCCGCGAGTTCCAGGACAGAATGCGCTCGCAGGTCGACGGCAAAGCGCCAGGCCCTGAGGTTGGCTCGAATCTTTTTCACCCGTCCCTTACGGTCGAGAAATACAGTATCGATCGGTATGCGCATTCCGAAAGTGTGGACGGCTTCGCAAGGAACGATCCAAAGCCCTGAATTCTCGTCCAGGTGCGATACCCCGAGAAGCCCCTTCCGTCGCGTGGCGCCCGTCGAGGCCAACCGGACGCGGTTTGCGACCGTGCGGTTTCGGCTCTCGTTGACGACTGTATACTCAGCGTCGGTCTTGGGCATGGATGTCCTTTTCAGCGGGAGCTTCGGGGAGGAAGTGGGGGCGGCCCAAAGACTTCTCAGAACTTCCCGAGCCCTAGCTGCGAAGTTCGGCTAACGCTATTTCGATTTCGTCTCGGGCTTCGGGCGAGACAGGGACAAACGGAAGCCGGGGAGGACCTCCATAGTATCCGTTCAAATCCATGGCATGCTTCAGGCCCGGAATGCCGTATTTCGTCCCGATCAGCTGAGAGGCAGCGGCAATGTGGTCCTGCCAATCACGGCCAGCCAGGTTCTGCCGCATCCGGAACGCCTCCCAGACCGTAACGCATGCGTACGGAATGGCATTGGCAACTCCGAGGATTGCTCCCGTTGCCCCCATCTCGAGCGCATCAAGGAAGTTCGTTCCCGAGCCGGTAAGTACCTGGAAGCCGGGCTTCACCAACGCCAAAGTCTCGCGCAGCTTCTCAAGGTTACCCGAACTGTCTTTCATGCCGATGATATTCGGATGGTGAGAAAGCTCGGCGATGGTTTCGGGGGGCAAATGATAGCCAGTCACCTGCGGAATGTTGTAGAGGAGAACGGGAATTTCCGACTGGTCGGCAACGGACCGAAAATAAATGGCCTGTGTCTCGGGCCGGTGCATTTGCATTTTGTAATAGAACGGGCTCAGGGCCAGCGCGAAATGATACCCAATCTCGGCTGCGCGGTTCGCGAGCCTCACCGTCTCACGCACACCCTCCGCTCCTACTCCGGCAATCAGAATCTTGCCTTCGGCAGTAGCCTCACGAACCCATTCCATCAACTGAATCCGTTCATCAATGCCAAGGAGCGGAGTTTCACCGGTAGAACCGCAAACCGTGTGCCCGGCTAGCGCGACCGCGTCGAGTTTTCCGATATTGTGGAAGACCTTTGTTTTGTACAGATTTCCGGAAAAATCAAACGGAGTTGCAAACGCTGTAAAGATCCCGCTTAGTTTCAAATTGCCCTCCTAAATGCAAGAAGCCTGCCGATGCCGGAGCATCAGCAGGCTTCATCAGGATGCCCGTGCTTATCTCGCGATGAATGTAATAACGAGAGTATAGAGCGCCAAGGACTCGATCAGTACGAGACCGAGAATCAGAGCCACGCGGATTGCCGCGACTGCCCCGGGATTGCGGGCCATCGCTTCGGCGGCGGAAGCAGTTGCGCGTCCTTGTCCGAGACCGCACAAACCGGCGGCGATTCCCATGGCGATATAAGCTGCGGCGCGACGATTCGCATCGGCCGCTCCGGCATTATTCGCATCTTGCGCAAAGATCGGGCTTGCCAGCACCATTAAGGTCACAACAAGCATCATCAGTTTATTTTTCATTGTTTCTCCTTGTGTAAGTTGCTACCAGGAGGTGGTTCGACACCGTACGTTGGGACGCCGGGCGCTCACACTGGCAGCGGTAAGAGTTCGTTAGTGCTCGTGGGAAACTGCCCCGCCAACATAGACCATCGCGAGCAACATGAAAATGTAAGCCTGCAGGAACCCAACGAAGAGGTGCAACCCGATAAAGACGACGGGCACGATCAGCTTCGTCAGCATCAGGAAAGTGAGGTATACTTTTTCGCCCGCAAACATATTTGCGTAAAGACGAATGGTGAGCGAGAGCGGGCGGGCAAAGTGACTGATGATCTCGATAGGAATCATCAGCGGCGCCAGAGCCAGCATCGGGCCAAGGAACTGTTTGAGGTACCCGGCGCCGTTCGCGCGCAATCCCGTTCCGTGATAGAAAAAGAACGTCACGACAGCCAAACCGAGCGGCACCATAGTGTAAGCGGTGGGCGATTCAAAACCGGGCACGAGGCCGAGCAGGTTCATCAGCAGGATGAACACAAACAGTGTTCCGAAAAAGGCGACGTAACGAGGACCTTCGTGACCGACTACCTCTTCGGCGGAGGCGTGGACGAACTCGTAAGTCAACTCCATCACATGCTGCAGTTTCCCGGGCTTATCCACCGAGAGACGGCTACGGAGCAAGCCGAACAGGATGACAATAAAGAGCACGACGACGATTTCACAGACCATCCAATCGGTCCATGGGTTCGCGTGATCTTGTGCCGGGAAACGCACCGCATCCAGAACCGCGTTGGCGGGTCCGGACAGAGCCCGATTAAAGAGATTAGTAATCCAGAGTTCGTGCATGCTGAGTTAGGGACGATTCCTTCCGGAGAAGCTTCCGAATAATTCGAGGACTGATGACAGCAGAACCGCCGCAGTGCTGGCGAAGAGACCGAAAACTACCGGTAAAGGACTAACGTCCAAAGCTTTGACTATAACATAGCCAGCAGCGAAGAAAATGAGATATCGCCCGGCGAACGCCCCGGCCTGCCAAGGCTTCTTCGAGCCTTCGCCAGGCTCGATCCCGCGCGCGAGTCGGTTGAAAAGCCACAGGTTCAGGAAAGACGTCGCCGCACCCAAGGCAAAGGCCAGGGCAGGGCGGAAACCTCCATAAATTGCGTAAGCGACAGTTCCGGCGAGTCCAAATAGGACAGTTAATCGATACAATTGCGCGACAGTCAGAGATCGGGACCCGAAAGTCACCTGCCGCTCCCGCCTGGCTTCTCATCTCGCGAGATTTCTCGAAGGATCTGCATCAGTCCCGCTGCCATTCCCAACAGGATGCCGACGGCACGCAAGATCGGAAGGTGGAGAAAGTGATCGGCGAATGAACCTAGTATGTAGCCGGCGAGTACCGAGGCGGGAAGGGTCAGAGCGAGGGAAAGATATTTCGCCAGCCAGATCATCGACTTGGTGTTTTCTTGACGCGGCATGGCTCGCTATCCCGATCGGGCAATTCCTCTATTCAAAAGTAATACGATTCGCCTTGGAGGCGATGTGTGCGTAGTTGATGCCGGGCACGCTTTTGAGATCGTCGATAGATTTGAAGGGTCCATGTTTCGATCGGTAGGCCACGATTGCCGCGGATTCCGAGCGTCGCAATGTCAATCCGGCTTCTAACTCAATCGGTCGCGCGCTGTTGATGCGGACTTTGAGAACTTCTTCCGCGGGAAAGTTC
>JBJMGJ010000225.1:0-6431 GCA_045807965.1 Bryobacteraceae bacterium
CACGAGCCGTTCGCAAATCGCCAGGCCGAGCCCAGTGCCTCCAAATCTTCTGGTTGTGGAACTATCCGCCTGAGAGAATGCCTCGAATATGGAAGTAAGCTTCTCCCGCGGGATCCCGACGCCCGTATCGCTGACTGTGATTGCTAGCAGGATCTCGGATTCAGATAACGGTTCCGACTTGACTTGGACCGTTATGCTCCCGCTCTCCGTGAACTTAAGCGCGTTGCCGGCTAGATTAATCACGATCTGCCCGAGGCGTACAGGGTCCGAGTGAACCATGGCGGGCACGCTCGCATCGACGGACACGGTAAACCCGATACCCTTTTGCCGCGCCAGGAACGCAAGCGAGCCTAAAGCAGATTCGATGTGTTCGCGAAGGCAGAAATCGACACAATCGATCTCAAGCTTGCCGGCTTCCACCTTTGAGAAATCCAGGATGTCGTCGATCACCCGGAGCAGCGACGTGGACGCGTCATGCACGATTTCCAGATACTGGCGCTGTGGCGGGTTCAAATCGCTGTCTAACGCGAGACGCGTCATCCCCAAGATCCCGTTCATGGGTGTTCGGATCTCGTGGCTCATGTGCGCCAGGAACTCACTTTTGACGTGGCTCGCCCGCTCGGCTGCTTCTTTCGCCTTCACCGATTCCAGTTCCGCTCGCTGGCGTTCCTCTACTTCGTTCCGGAGTTCCACCGTTCTTTCGAGAACGTGCCGCTCCAGGACTCGCTCGTGTTCACGCAAGGTTCTGAGGCGCACAAGCGGAATTGCAACCGCCGCGCCGACAACGCTGCAGCCGCATAAAGCGTAGAACCAGAAAGTCTGATAGAAATGGGGCGCTAAGGTGAGCGACAAGGATGATTCGACCGAACTCCAGGTTCCATCCTCATTTGTGGCGTTCACCCTGAATCGATACTTTCCGGGCGGGATATTCGTGTAATAAGCCGCGCGGCGTTGTCCCGCATAGATCCACCCCGCATCGAAGTTTTCTAATCGATAGCGGAAATTGATGTTGCGGCTGGAACGCAGGTTGAGAGCGGAAAAGCGAAACTCGAGTCTGCCTTCGCCGGGAGGAATTCGCAAATCCGACAGAAGCTGAACCTGGCGTTCGTCGGCAAGGAGTTGTTCGAGAACGCTCGATTGTTTTTCCACGCGGCTAATGGCCTTGCGCGGGTCGGTAACCACCACGCCTTGCATTGTTGGGAACCACAATCGGCCATCCTGAGACTTCCATCCAGCCGGTTGGAATCCCCCGTTGCACTCCGCCGTTATCATCCCGTCATGGGTTCCATAGGAGACCACGGGAATGCGGGAAATTCTTCCGTCGGCGAAATCGTTCAGCGCAACTAGGCTGGAGCGGAAGACCCCTCGATTGCTGCTCATCCAGAGGTTGCCTTCGTCGTCTTGAAGAATCGAGAAGATCGCATCGTCGGTTAAGCCATCTTTTGCGGCAAGCACCGAAAGGTGGTTATCTTTCAGGCGTACGAGCCCGCCCCCGTTTGTTCCGATCCATACCGTGCCTCGCGCGTCCTCATAGATCGCGGTAACCACGTCACTCGGAAGCCCGTTGCGTTTGTCGTAGACGCGGAATCGACCGTTTTCGAGCAAATCAAGCCCACCCCCGCTGGTTCCAATCCAAATGCGATGCTTTCGATCCTCATACAATGCCTGAACGACGTTGTTCGAAAGTCCATCGTCTGTCGTGAATGTGGTGAACGTGTGATTTTCGAACCGGCTAAGCCCGGCGCGCGTGCCAATCCACAGAATGCCCCGATGATCAACGCGGAGCACGGTTACGATGTCGTCGGGCAGCCCGTTCGCTTTGGTGAAGGTTTCAACCTTCCCATCCTTCCATCGATTGAGACCCTTGCGGCCGCCAATCCAAAGGGAGCCATCTAGACCTTCACAAGCTGTCAACACCATCTCATCGGCCAAGCCGCTTTTGGTCCCGAATGATCGGAATTTCCCGTTTCGAAACCGATTCAGTCCTCCTTTGTTCGTTCCGATCCACATGTTCGCTTCGTGATCTTCGAACACTGCGAGCGTCACGTTGTCCGAAAGGCCGTTCTTTTTGGTGTAAGAAACAAATGGCGGTCGCCTCAGTCGAACCAGACCGCCTCCTCCGGTGCCTAGCCAGACATTTTGATCCCGGTCGTAGTACACGCTCCAGACGTCCTCGATGGGCAGGCCGTTTTTCTTGCTGTAGGACGATAAGCCTGCCGTATCCAGGCGCGCTAATCCTCCCCCGAGCGTGCCAATCCACAGGTCGCCGTCAGGAGCCTCGTTCAAAGCAACAACCGAGTTACTCGGCAGTCCGTCCCGCCTCGTAAGAGTTTTGAAGCTGCCGTTCTGGTATCGGGCCAATCCTCCTCCGTTGGTACCAATCCAGAGCACTCCCGCGGGATCCATCAGCAGAGCACGCACGTGATTGTGGGGCAGCCCGTCCGGCGTGCGGTAGGTCCGAAAGCGGCCATTCGCGAACCGGCTCAGACCGTTGTGGGTGCCCACCCAAAGCGTTCCATTCCGATCTTTAGCTAATGCAAAAACCTGGTTGTCGGCTAGGCCGTCCCGAGTGTCATACGAGCTGAACTGTCCGTGGTGAAATCGATTGAGCCCGCTTCCATTGGTTCCGATCCAGATGTCTCCAGACGTATCCTCCAGCAGAGACGAGATGGAATCGTTGGAAAGTCCGTCGCGCTTTGTCCAAGTGGTGAATTTGCCCTCGGCATAACGCGTCACTCCGCCTCCGGCAGTGCCGATCCAGATCGCGCCCTCCCGATCCTGCAACAAAGCATCGACAAGATTGGCCTTTAACTCAGGAGTATTATTGCGATCGAAAACAGTAAAATGTACGCCGTCGAATCGAGCCAGTCCCAGTTCTGTTCCAGCCCAGAGATATCCGTCTCGCGAGCGGAGAAGGGCTTGCACCAGGTTATGTGGCAGCCCTTCCTCTGTTCGCCAGACTTCCTGATGCAAAGAGCTGAGCGGCTCGGATAGGCGCGTATCTGCTGGGCGGAGTACGCCGCCGCTTGCGCTGATCAGGGCAAGAATTAGGATCGATTGGCGTATAACCAAAGCTAATCTAAATTATAGTTGTAAAATTTACGGAGCTTAATTGATTTACTGCAAAATATCTAGAGAATAATCCAAAATATACACAAGAATTGGCGGCCAAGACTGGCACTGCATTGGCGAGGAGAGCACGATGTATACGTTTCGTCACAGCAGATCAGTCCCGGCCCGAAGTCCTGCAGCTTCGCTTGCGCATTATTTCGCTGCCAACGAATTGCTGGCGGCGCATACCTCCACGGCTACCACGCGGACGGTCAAAAAAGCGCTTATTTGCTTCGCACTCGTGACTGGATCAGTCACGGGAGCCCACGGTCAGAGGGCGCACATAGCGAGAGAACTGGAGAACGTGGCGCCCGGAGATCGCGTCAATGTGATTGTCCGGTTCCGAAACACGCCCGGGGCAGGGCAGAATCAGATAATCCGCGACCTGGGCGGTGCGGTAACCAGATCATTGGCTTCCATCCAGGGCGGCGCCTACGCCGTTCCCGGCTCCGCACTCGGGAGCCTGGCCGCCAACCCGGAAGTGCTCTCAGTCTCACCGGATAGGCCGGTCCACATGCTGCTGGACAATACCACGGCCGCCGTGAATGCCCCGGTTGCCTGGAATGCCGGACTGGACGGAAGTGGGATCGGCGTCGCCGTCATCGACAGCGGAATCTCCGATCACGACGATTTACTACGGGGCGGCGCAAGCCGCATTGTTTACCGTGAGAGCTTTACGGGAGGCGACGGAAACGACCGTTTTGGCCACGGCGAACATGTCGCGGGAATTATCGCCGGGAACGGTGCCGATTCGAGTTGCGCGACCTGCACTCGCCATCTTGTCGGGTTGGCGCCCAATGTAAATTTGATCGATCTTCAGGTGCTCGATGGCGACGGAGAAGGAACTGACAGCGCCGTGATCGCCGCCATTGAGCGGACCATTCAATTAAAATCGCAGTTCAATATCAGAGTCATAAATCTGTCACTGGGTCGGCCCGTATACGAGAGCTATTTGCTCGATCCTCTCTGCCAAGCAGTTGAATCAGCTTGGCAGGCCGGTATTGTGGTCGTGGTAGCTGCCGGCAATGGCGGCAGGGACAATTCAGCCGGCAACAACGGCTATGGCACAATCACCGTTCCGGGCAATGATCCCTACGTTATTACGGTAGGGGCCATGAAGAGCTTCGGCACACCCCAACGCTCCGACGATCGCATCGCCAGCTACAGTTCGAAGGGCCCCACGCAAGTGGACCATATCGTCAAGCCAGACCTCGTGGCGCCCGGCAATCTGGTAGTATCGCTGCTCTCGGGCAACTCCGCTCTTGCGAAGTCCTTCCCGAACAACGTAGTTCCGGTCAACTATTTTCAACAGACTTCGCTTGCCACTCCGTCGTCTTCCTATTTCACGATGAGCGGGACCAGCATGGCTGCTCCGGTTGTGAGCGGCGCAGCGGCCCTGTTGCTGCAGTCCCATCCGGAATGGACACCGGACCAGGTCAAGTCGAAGCTGATGAAAACGGCGTACAAGTCGTTTCCCCAAAGCAGCACGGCGCACGACCCAAACACCGGGCAGAGCTATACGAGTGAGTACGACGTCTTTACGGTGGGAGCAGGATATGTCGATATACAAGCCGCGCTCGCGGATACGACTACTCCTCGTGCTTCGGCCCTTTCACCCGTGGCCAACTATTCGCGAGGCCTGATCTCCACCGTCTTCGGTCTCCTTGGACTCAGCAAGGCAACCATCAGCTGCGATTCAACTACCGTTTGCGCGCCTACGGGCCTCCAGTCAGTCTGGGGAACGCAATCCGTCTGGGGAACCCAGGCCATTACGAACGATCAGACTGTCTGGGGCGACCAATCGGTTTGGGGCACGCAATCGGTCTGGGGAACACAATCGGTTTGGGGAACTGATTCCGTTTCCGCGACGGCGAGCACTGATCCGGCCACGGGAAAAAAGGTTGTGATGACTGGTGAACAATAGAGTGAAGGCGCCGGATTCGACGCCGCACCCATGAACGACATCAGCCAGCTATCGCACGACCTAGACAAGAACAAGCGCGAATGTAAAGCAATCATCGAAACGCCGAAAGGCCGGAGAAACAAGTTTAAGTACGAGAGTGACTCCGGCCTGTTCTCGCTGTCCAACCTGCTTCCCGAAGGGTTCAGTTTCCCGTTCGATTTTGGATTCATCCCGTCCACTGTGGCCGAAGATGGCGATCCCCTGGACGTGATCGTTCTCATGGACGAACCGGCCCACGTCGGTTGTCTGCTGAAGATCCGGCTGATTGGGGTCGTTAAAGTAGTTCAAACTGAAGATGGCAAGCGCACGCCAAACGATCGTCTGGTGGCGGTATCAACGCGTTCCTTCGAATACGAAAGCATCCACTCTGTTTCCGAATTGCGCGCGAGCTTGATGGAACAGATTTCGGAGTTCATCGGGCTCTACAACAAGAACTCAGCGAAAGAAGACGAGGTCACGGGAACTGCCGGACCCGACGAAGCGGTGGACTTGCTGGAACGGGCAGCTCAGCGATTTGAGAAAAAGAAGTAGCCGGACCGTTGCCGCGGCTAGTGGAGTTTCTCGAAGCTGATGGCTTGGTACGGTCTCCCAGGGAGCTTCAAAGTGAATCTGCCGGTGTATTCGCCCGGAACTGAGGTGCTTGTCGCGCTCCAGGGATCAATGATTTCAGCCTTGAACTTGCCAGAGTTCGGTAAGTCGAAGTCCATCTCGGCCGGCTGATGCACATCGAAGTAGTACAGGTAGAACGCGCCATCGCGAGTAGATGCCGACGGGTATCTCTGGCTGTTGGGATGAGGGTAGAGTCCGTCCGGCGCGTGCGTCTCTACTAACCGCCTTAGGAACGCGATGCGCTGCGGACTTTGGCCGTGAAGGACCCCTCCCTTTGACCACCACAAAACGTCAGCGGGATCCAGGTATGTTTCTCCGTGACCGACATAGGTTCCGTCCGCGACGCCCCGCCACACTCGGCGTGTCATTTCCTCGGCCGAGATGTTGCCCCAGCCCCGCGGTATGTTTCCTTCGTATTTGCATTCGTCCCACACCACTGGTTTCTTGTAGTCGCTCAGATACGTCGGATCTTTGTTGAAATCGTCTCCCTGGATGCTTGCATGTGTCACCCACGGTTTCGAATGGTCGTAGAGGATTGCGCCGTTGTGGATCGACCGAAGGTGTCCGTACGGGTCGGTCTCCTGAACGATATGAAAGAAGCGATCGAAATCAGAAAGCTTCTTTGATTTCATGAAGTCCCATTCGTTTGCCATCGACCACCACACATTGCGAAACGCTGCCACGCGAGCGATCAGGTAGTGGAGGTAGCGATCGTCGACGTCCGCCGGCATTGACTGGTAGCCCCAGC
>JBJMGJ010000226.1:0-2226 GCA_045807965.1 Bryobacteraceae bacterium
GGTATCTCAGTTTCAAGTTGAGCTCACGTGATTTAGTTCAGATGATGAGCGAGCGTGGGATTAGGGTCGTACACACGACGATTCTGAAGCTGTGAAAAAATCGGCTTTCAGATACCAGATCACCGTACTGGGCCGAGTTGAGGAGATGTCTCCTGATCACGGACAATTAGAATTCAGCCGTATTGCCTCAGCGACAAATGTTACCGCAGAGTAAATGTCCCTGCACAGCATCCCGGTATCCTGTTTGAAGCCAAGCAGAGGATAAGGCACTCCGGGGACGGAACCCGAGCGCTGACTTGGTCGCCGGAATGGCGGGGCAGTCTATCTGCCCCAAAAGCATTCTGGCAGGAAAGCGTAAAATCCCGGGGCATGGGGCAGAGCCCCATCTCAAGATTCGTGTTAATTCCGCTAGCTGGCAATCTCAGTACAGATGGCGCTTGCACTGAGGATGAGGCGTTTCGCCATTTGCGTTCTCCACTCCTTGACTCGACGTCGCAAGGTCCGGATCTGACCATCAGAAAAATGGCCGGGATGTTCCTCTCGAAGTTGACGAAAGAGTTCCTTCGCAGTGATATCAGGAGTGAGCTCGAGTTGTTCTTGAATTCGGGACCGCACACTCTCAAATGGATCGGGCCGAGTGCGCCAGTAATGTGCGGCGTGCTTCCGATGCGTGGGCCGCACCTCACCCAGTTGCCAGACGGTCCGTAGCTTACGAAGGAAAGACTCCGCCGATTCGGATTTCCGCCGGCTCAATTCGTCGATTTTTCCAACGACCAACTCTTCTTGAACGCCGCGAATGTTCTGAATGAGTGCGATCGGGTCAAGTTTGGCAAAGATGGCCTGCAGTTGCTGTTTCCCTGATTGTGGAACTTGAGGCGACCTGACAACCCGTTCATATGGTGTGAGTGGCGGGTGGTACGTCTTGACGACTCGGGCGCCCATGCGAACCTTGGATTTGAGCTTAAACGAAGGCTGAAAGCAGTTCACATAAAAGCGGGAGAACTCATAGAGTCGAGCGAGCTTCTCGGCATCCGCGATCCCAGAGAGCCGATCGTATCCAGCTAGTTTGCGAACGACCGCGCCATTCTTCTGTTCCACCCATGCTTGATCGTTCTTTCGGTAAGGGCGCGAACGCGTGAACTCCAACCCGGTTTCCTGGCAATAGCTGTGCACAGTTTGATTGATAAAGGCGCCATCATTGTCCGTGTCGAACCCGCGCAACGGAAACGGCAATGCTTTCCGAATTCGCTTTAGCGCTTCCACGATCAGTGCTTGGTCTCGTGCGATCAACGGAACGCATTCGGTCCAGCCCGTGGCGATGTCAGTCAGAACCAACGTATGGACGACACTGCCGGCCATCGACCCGCCGCAGTGGGCCACCAAATCGGCTTCCATATAGCCTGGTTCGGGATTCTTCCAATCCCCAAACGTTCGAATTGGAATGCTTCTCCGTAGGATAGTCGCGCCGACTCCTTTGCGACGGCGCGTTCCAATCACTCGTTCGCGGGGCTCCGTCAATAACCGATCGATCGTCGCGGCACTCATCTGTAGCAGCCGATTGCGAACTCCAGTTGCCAGTTGCAAATGGCCGTGCTTCTCCATAGCCTCAAGCAAAGTCGGAACAAGAGCCTTCAATCGTTTGCCGCAGATCCGATCGGCGGCCTCCCAGAGCAGAATCAACGCTTCCCGAACGGCATCGTTGTAAATGCGTTTCTCCGAGCGCAATCTCTTCTCTGGTTTCTGCCCAGCAATCGATCCAAGAAGCCGGACTGCATGCTTCCGGTGATAGCCGGTCAGTTCTACGAACTCGTCGAGAATGTCTGTCTTGGTCGCAAGCGCTGCTTCCTGATAGCGCTTCCTCACTGCTTCAATCAACTCTTTGCGTGTCGCCAGGCTCAAGCGCCTCCTCATCTGCTACTCCGTCGTTAACGGGTAACATTTTCGTGAGGCAACGGCCCTTCACCGGTAACAAATCCGGTGAGTCAATGCGGTATGGTGAGCGATCAGCAGGTAAAACGGCTGTGGCGGCACGCTGGACAGCAGTTGCCAGTGGAGATTGCGTCGGCGAAGGCGGGCATGGACCCGAAGACAGCTCGAAAGTACCTGCGGGATCGGCGCCTGCCAAGCGAGATGCGACAAAAGCATACCTGGCGGACACGACCGGATCCGTTCGCGGATGTGTGGGAACAGATACGACAACTGCTCATCGTGGAACCTGGGCTACAA
>JBJMGJ010000227.1:0-4297 GCA_045807965.1 Bryobacteraceae bacterium
AAAAGTGGACGACGCCGGTGTGCGTGTTACCGCCGATGCAATCGCGGCCAACGGTATGAAGGAAGCGGGTTACCTCTACGTCAACATCGACGACACGTGGGAGGCCGAAAGGGATGCAAACGGGAAGATCCAGGCGAATAAAAAGTTTCCGGATATGAGAGCCCTCGCCGACTACGTTCATGGCAAAGGACTGAAGCTCGGCATCTATTCCTCTCCAGGACCTAATACTTGCGCCGGGTATGAAGGAACCTATGGTCATGAGGAGCAAGACGCGAAAACCTACGCGGAGTGGGGGATCGATTACCTGAAATACGACTGGTGTGGCGCTCGCAATCTCTATAAAGACGAAGAGATGCAGGCCGTATACCAGAAGATGGGCGATGCTTTGAGCGCTTCCGGCCGCCAAATCGTCTTTAGCCTGTGCCAGTACGGACGGGATGACGTCTGGAAATGGGGTGCGCAAGTCGGCGGGAATCTCTGGCGTACGACCGGTGATATTCGAGACAGCTGGGACTCCATGTCCGAAATCGGATTCAACCAGGCTGCGATGGCCGAGTATGCGGGGCCGGGTCATTGGAACGATCCGGACATGCTCGAGATCGGCAACGGAGGCATGACCGCAACCGAATACAAGACTCACATGAGCTTATGGTCCATCCTGGCTGCGCCATTGTTGGCTGGGAACGATCTTCAGCATATGTCCCGGGAGATTCTTGAGATCCTGATTAATAAGGAAGTGATTGCGATCGATCAGGATCCTGCAGGCAAGCAAGGGACCCGTGTTTCGAAGTCAGGTGATGCGGAAATCTGGGTGAAGGCGCTGGCCGATGGCTCGAAAGCTGTTGGTTTGTTCAATCGGGGCTCGTCCGAAGCGAAGGTCGCGGTGAACTGGTCAGATGTCGGCTTCGCACGGAAGCCGCAACGTGCTCGAGATCTCTGGCAACACGAAAACGTGACGCTCGAAGGGGCGCAATTCTCGACTCCCGTTCCCTCCCACGGCGTTGTTTTGCTCCGGGTATCGGAGAACTGATGCCCGGATTCGGGCTCACGAACCCTGGCTGAAGAGAACCGAATTTCGTGGGGTAATGTTCTGGCCAAGCAATCTCGTCCGCAGCGTCTTAGGGTTCCGCTTTGCTCCCGCTTCACGTTTCTTTTCTGCGGAATGTGAATAATCTGCTGTATCATACGCAATGACGGTCGACCGTGTCTGCACCGTCAATCTAGCTTCCTCCATTTCACCCAGAAGGAATTGAATGTTATTGCGCCCCCGCTTCCTGTCGCTCGGCACTCCGGTGCTCATTTTACTGGCCGCAAGTTTGTCCGCCCAGCAAACCCGCACTACCTGGAAAGACTATCTTGGCGGTCCCGACAGCTCCCATTACTCAGCCCTCAAACAAATCGATCGCAAGAACGTTGATAAGCTCGAGATCGCTTGGAAGTACAACACTGGAGACGATCTTAACTATACGTTCAGCCCACTTGTCGTGGACAATACGGCGTACTTTGCCGCGAAAAGCGGTTCGCTGGTGGCTGTGGATGCCACAACCGGCAAGGAAGTCTGGACGCACCCGTTTGGAGCACCCGCGGGTACGCCGACCGCTTTCGCCAGATTCGCCGGAATCACTGGCCAGCGCGGAGGTAATTACTGGGAGAGCAAGGATCGCTCCGACCGTCGTCTCTTCATCTCGGCGTCCGGCTTTCTGCATGCGATCGATGCAAAAACGGGCAAGACGGTTGAAACCTTCGGCGATCACGGGAAAGTGGACCTGAAAACGGGCATTGACCGCGCCCCAAGAGGGTTATCGGCAAGAAGCGCTGGTCGGGTCTTCGACAACATCCTGATTCTTGGAAGCGCTACGGGCGAGGGCTATCTGGCCCCTCCGGGCGACCTTCGGGCCTTTGACGTGGTGACGGGGAAATTGCTTTGGGTATTCCACACCATCCCTCATAAGGGCGAAATGGGCTACGATACCTGGCCGAAAGATGCCTATACCTACATGGGTGGCGTTGATGTCTGGGGCGAAATCACGGTAGATGAAAAACGCGGAATCGCCTACTTCCCGGTTGCCTCCCCGAAATACGAACTGTATGGCGGCGACCGGCCGGGGAACAATTTATACGCGGATTGCCTGCTTGCTTTAGATGCGCGGACCGGCAAGTATCTTTGGCACTACCAGACTATTCATCACGACGTCTGGGATTACGATCCCACTGCGGCGCCTCAACTAGTGACGGTGAAGCATGACGGCAAAGATGTGGACGTGGTCGCGATGGCGAGCAAGAACGGATTCCTTTATGTCTTCGATCGTGTCACCGGGAAGCCTATCTGGCCGATAGAGGAGCGTCCCGTTCCGAAATCCGACGTGCCTGGCGAAATAACGTCTCCGACGCAGCCGTTTCCTACCGCCCCACCAGCCTTCGCCCGACAAGGGTTTACGGAAGACGACTTCTACGACGGGTTCATGACGCCCGAGGAGAAGATTCACTGGAAAGAGCGAATCACGAACGCTAAGAAAGGCTTCTACACGCCGCTCGGCACGGTTGACACGATTAGCTTGCCATCGGTTAATGGCGGTGCCTTGTTCTTCTCCTCAGGCGCGGACCCGACAAACGGCACTGTTTATATCGAATCCAAAGATCTGCCATCGATCATGAAACTGGTTCCTGCCGGGGAATCCACGGCTGCCAACAACGGCGGATTGATCCCAGCCCGGCCCAAGCGTGAAAACGCGCGTCGACGCAACCAGGCTGCGGCGTTTACGCCCGAGCGGCAAGGTCGAACGGTATTCGAGCAAAACTGCCAGGTTTGTCATGGGCCCGAATTGAAGGGCGATCGCGGTCCTGCTATCGATAAGGCGGTGGAGCATCTTGGTGTAGCGGGGACACGGACCGTCATTACGAATGGGCGCGCGGGGATGCCCGCCTTCCCCAAGCTTCCGGCGCAAGCGATGGACAGCCTCTTGGCATTTTTGAGCGATCCGGATGCGGCGCCGCCGGGCTCGGCTGCGCCAGCGAGCGCTCTCCGCGCCATGTTTCCGAATGAGCCGGACTACCCGTCGAACGTAACTCCTCCGCCCTCGCGCTACAAGACCGGGTACGGGAATGAAGGGTACGTGATCAAACCGCCATGGAGCACGCTCACGGCGTACAACCTCAATACCGGCACTATCAAATGGCAGGTTCCATTCGGCGACCTTCCGCAGGCGGGACCCAGCAAAGAGATGCGCGGGAACGTCTTCCCGAAGAGTGGATTCGTCGTTACGGCCGGAGGCCTCATTGTGTACGCCGGCAATGATTCGAAGCTGTACGCAATCGACAAAGATACAGGCAAACTGCTCACGACCAAGGATCTTCCGAATGGCTCTCTCGGCCAGCCGGCGGTTTACGAAGTGAATGGGCGCGAATACATCCTGCTGGCTGTCTCGGGCGGCAATCCCTATCCGGAAGGCGCCACCATGCCTCCGGGCGGGGTAACGCCTCCGCAAACAGAAAAATGTTACATCGCGTTCGCATTGCCAGAAACAGGCAGGACCACCACCGATTAACTTTGGGGCGGACATGAACATCGGGCTTCGAGCGATCCTGATCTTCATCTCCGCCTGGTCTCTCGTCCGGGCAGAAGATCCGAAGGTCTGCACTGATCTTCTCTCTTACCGACTCACCGGCGGTAATGTCACGAATGCCGAGTACATACCGGCCAACTCATCCGCGGTTAAAGGTGATGAGTTGGCCGGATATTGCCGCATCAGAGCCACTCTTACGCCAACTACGGATTCCGACATCAAGATGGAGCTTTGGTTGCCTGAAAACTGGAACGGCAAACTCGAAGCAAACGGAAATGGCGGCTGGACTGGATCCATCAGCCCATCTGCTCTAAAGGCGGGCGTGAAGCGGGGCTACGCGGCAACCATGAGCGACCTCGGGCACGAGGGTTCCCGTGCCACTTTCGCGTTGGGACATCCGGAGAAGCTGACTGACTTCGGGTATCGCGCCGCTCACGAGATGACTGTGGCTGCCAAGGGGTTGACAACGGCTTATTACAAACGGCCGGCTGCTCACTCGTATTGGACCGGCTGCTCCGCCGGTGGAAGATCGGGGCTCATGGAAGCCCAGCGATATCCGGATGATTACGATGGCATCATTGCCGGCGCTCCCGGATGGAATTGGACGGGTCGCGCTCTTCAATCCATCAGGATTGCGCAAGCCGCGCACAAGGACGAGCGAGGCTACATTCCGCCGGCAAAGTACTCGTTCATTCACGAAGCTGTGTTACGCGCTTGCGACACGCTGGACGGTT
>JBJMGJ010000228.1:0-9252 GCA_045807965.1 Bryobacteraceae bacterium
CGCTCCTGGTCGGCGAGATGTTGAAATCCGCTCGCGAGAGCGGCTCCTGGGGGTTAACGGATGAATCGTCAGACCCCGGCCAGGACACATTCTCGGGCATGGCCGAATCCCAGTTTGCCAATGCGCTTGCCAAGAGCGGCGGATTGGGGCTCTCCCATATGGTGGAGCAGAGCGTTTCTCGGCAAGCCGGCGCTCAGAAAGAGTAGACTTCCCGACCCATCGCTTCGGTCGATTCCAGGAAATAGCCCCCGTACGTAAACCCTTGGTCTGATTCGGGAGCACAGACCGCCGCCGACTTCGTCATCGCGGTCTCTCGAGAGGAAAGAGATGGATTCGATGCCTGGCGCCACGAATCCAGCAGGGTTGCCAGCAAACCTAAAACCTCGTCCATTGGTCCAGCGGATTTCGTGGCGTGAGCAAGCAGCAACCGCTGTTGCATGTAGCTGTAAAGCCTCTTCAGGTTCGCGCTGATGTCACCACCCTTCTCATGATCGAGCGAGCACATCAATTCGGCCAGAATACTGACAGCTTTGGTGATTGATCGGGAGCGCGACATGTCCTCGCCAAGCGCTAAGGCAGCTTTCGCCTGCTCCGTGGCGGTCACGGCGCCTTCGTAAAGGGCTATTACCAACTGCAACGGGCTAGCCTCGAGCAAGCTCGACTGGGCATACATCGTATAGAAGCTCTGGTCGTTCAACCTACTGTCCTCACAAAACAATATCGGCGAGGATGGGGACGTTTTAGAGAGCTTTGGCGAGAGAAACATTTGAGAGTCTTACCGGGCCCTCTGAACTTTTCTTATGACCAGACTCGCAAGCTGAATCTTGCCCGAAAGTCGCAAAGAGAATCTTAGGGGCACATGTTTTCAATTATTGGAATTGTAGTGGTTATCGGAGCTGTCATCGGAGGCTATCTGATGGAGCACGGAAATCTAAAGGTCCTGATCCAACCCGCTGAGCTGGTGATTATCGGCGGAGCCGCGATGGGAACTTTGCTGATCGGCAATCCGCTTCCGGTGATCATCAAAATCATTAAAGGCATCCTGGGGATTCTCGGCTCGGGAAAGTACAACAAGAACCGGTACCTGGACACGCTTAAAATGTTGAACGACCTGTTCACACAAGGCAAGAAGGGCGGAATGGTCAGCCTGGAGCCTCATGTGGAAGAACCGGACAAGAGTGACCTGTTTAAGAAGCACGAGTTCCTCCATAAGGACCACCACGCGCTTGTATTCATTTGCGACACAATGCGGATGGCACTCAGCGGTACGGTCTCACACTTCGACCTCGACCAGATGATTGATGTGGACCTTGAAGTCCACCACAAGGAAGTCGGGAAGCCTGTCAGCGCTCTGACCACTGTTGCCGATTCCCTACCTGGACTGGGGATTGTCGCTGCCGTTCTCGGCGTCGTGATCACGATGGGTTCGCTCGGTGGACCTCCTGAAGAGATCGGTCACAAAGTGGCCGCCGCTCTCGTGGGGACCTTCCTGGGCATTCTGCTGTGCTACGGATTCCTGGCTCCACTTGCCTCCAGCATGACCCATATGAACGAAGCGGAGTCGCAATACTACCACTGCTTGAGAACGGGAATGATCGCGTTCGTTCGTGGCGCTGCCCCCATTCTTGCCGTTGAGTTTTCGCGTCGAGCGATTCCAGGCGATGTGCGTCCCAGCTTCAAAGAGATGGAAGCCGCATGTCGAGGTGAGAAGGCCGCCTAATCATGCCAGAGTCTTCTGCCCCGCAGCCAATCATCGTCATAAAAAAGAAGGGCGGACACGGCGGCCATCATGGCGGCGCGTGGAAGGTGGCCTATGCCGACTTTGTCACGGCGATGATGGCGCTCTTCATTGTTCTTTGGCTTATGCATGCCAGCCCCGAGGTGCAGCAAGCAGTCGGTGGTTATTTCAAAGATCCAAGCGGTACTTCGACAAAGACGGGAACCAATCTGGCTAGAGCCGGAGCCGGCGTGAACCTGGACGAGAAGAACATCAAGAACCTCAAACAAAAGCTGGAGCAGGACATCCAGCAGAGTACGGAGTTCGAAAAGCTGAAGGACAACGTTCAAATCACTGTCACCGGCGAAGGACTTCGGATCGAACTGGTCGAATCGGAAAAAGGACTGTTCTTTGAAAGCGGCCAGCCATCGCCCACCGAGACGGGGAAGGACCTACTGGTCAAGTTGGCCCAGGAGCTTGGTGGAATCAATAGCCCAGTCGCACTCGAGGGACACACGGACTCAAAATCGTACGGCGCCGACGGCTACACAAATTGGGAGCTTTCGGCAGATCGCGCCAATGCGGCCCGGCGGATTATGCAGATCTCCGGTTTGAAAGCAGGACAGGTTAGCCAGGTTCGCGGATTCGCAGACCAACGGCTCCGGCTTCCGGATAAGCCTGCCGATCCATCGAATCGCCGGATATCGATCATTGTCCAATATCACTCTGCTGCGGCAGCCGAGGAAAAAGAAGAGAAAGCCGAGGCACACGCGGGCAAAGAGCCCGGGAGCGCCAAGGATGAGAAGCCTGCGGAAAGCAAACCCGCTGCACAGAATGAATCAGCGGCCAAGGGTCACGAGTCTAAGCCGGCGCCTGCTAAAAAGCACGAATCGTAGTGAAAGTCCTTCGCCTCACGATTCCGGCTTTGCTACTGGGCGCGAGCCTTCCAGGGGCTCAGAAAACCGTGCCGCAACCCGAAATCAATAGCTTCGCTGCACAACTCGCGTCGGTGCGCCAGCAGGTGCTCTCGATCGACGTGCAACGCAAAGTTGTCGCCAAGCAGGACGCGGCGTTTCACCGCGCACTCAACCAGGACAAGTCCGTTTCAGACTCGCTTCGAACAGAGGCTATGAACCTTGATTGTGGCGCTCTGGCGCCTCGCGAGACTGAGAGGCTGGTTCAAACGGCGGCGAGAACGCAGTCTGTCTCCCCGGATCTGTTGCGTGCTGTCATTCGCCAGGAATCGGCATTTCGGCCTTGTGCGATCTCGGAAAAAGGAGCACAAGGTCTGATGCAGTTGATGCCGGCCACTGCGGCGGCGTTCAACGTGAGCGATCCCTTCGATCCTCAGCAAAATATTTTGGGCGGGGCGGCTTACCTACGCCAGCTGATGCAGCGATACGGTGGCGATGCCTCGCTCGCGTTGAGCGCCTATAATGCCGGCCCTCAGCTTGTCGATCGTATCGCCGGAATACCGGACATTCCGGAAACGCAGAATTACGTCACGTCCATCTTCCGAGATATGGGGTGGACGCTTCCAACCCGGCAAGCTGTAGCACCTGAGGTGGAACGGGAACAAGTGGGTGCGGACGCGGCTGCCATGCCTGAAATCATGGACAGCGGCGCGATTTATTCTGAACCGGTGCCGGAATACAATAACGCGGATCTAACAACAGTTCAGCCCATCCTCACCCTGCCTCTCGCACCGTAACGCAAGCCCGGCGACTATCTTTAGGCGGAGACCACGACAAATTCGTCGCCGCATTCCCGCAACAAAGTAAGGGTGCGGCTTCATTCCACTTAGGCCACCTCATTTTCCTCGCCAGATGAGCGAGCGGTTAGTTTTCCGGTACCTCAACATGTGCGCAGCTTCCAGACGTCGCTGAATAGACGGCGGCCACCACTTCAGGAATAACAGGCTTAATCAGTGCCCAGCGCCGCAAGCTGAACACACGGTGGGAATCTTCCTCGCTCGCAGTTTCTGCTGCTTAGCGGATATTCTGATCCGCTGTACCCATCACCTCTAAACCGCCTTCATCTGCTGCGGTGACCAGTTCGCCGTTCGATACGCCCCGGGACGAGAAGGCGCAGTCGGCCGCGGATCAATACTGCGGCAGCAAATTCCAGCACGGCTTTGATTTCTTCCCGCGTGAGCGAGCTTATCGGGGTTGGTTTACGACTGACACGGCGCGATAGTCACCTGGACTCCGGTAAGAGCTCAGCACCTCACGTTTGCATTCCACGCCTGCTATATCCTCTGAATGGTCGCCTAGATTCTAAAACAAGAATGTTTTCCTTAGCAGGTGCTATGAAGAGCTTTGAGATTGTTCAAAAGATCAGAGAAATAGCCATCGTCCCGGTAGTCCGAACGAACAATGCCGATTCGGCCATTCGAGCCGTTGAGGCGATCAGTAACGGCGGAATTGCATGTGCCGAAATCACTATGACCGTGAAGGGAGCCATTCGCGCGCTGGAACAGGTTGCGGACCGGTTCGGAGACAAGATACTTCTGGGTGCCGGGACAGTATTGGACCCCGAAACGGCGAGAGCCTGTATGCTCGCCGGCGCAAATTTCTTTGTCACTCCTGCCTTGAACCGCGAAACCATCGCGTTAGCAAAGCGCTACTCCAAACCGATCTTCCCCGGAGCGTTGACGCCCACCGAAGTCGTCGCGGCGTGGGAAGCGGGCGCGGACGGGATCAAAGTATTTCCGTGTAGCGCAGTAGGAGGCGCGAAGTACATCCGGGCTCTTAAAGGACCCTTTCCTGATATTGAATTTGTCCCAACCGGCGGAGTGAATCTCGACACCGTTTCTGATTTCCTGGCGGCTGGCTGTTGCGCGGTCGGTGTCGGATCGGAACTGGTAGATGCAAAGCTCATCGGGGCAAACAAATTTGAAGAGCTCACCGAAAGGGCAAGGCAATACAAGCAGAAGGTTGTCGAGTTTCGCGCGGCTCAGTAAAACGCGTGACGATTGAGTGACAATTAAAGTATCGGGTCGTGCTTTCTACCCGGTTTTCTTATGCTTTTCCAGATCAGCCCTCCCGCAACCGAAGAGAATGCAGCGATTCTGCTCAATCGCCAGGACAATATCGCGGTGGCACGCGTCCCGCTCTCTCCTGGTCAGCCGATTCAGGTCGGTGACAAGAGCGTAACGGCATTAGAGAGCATTCAACCGGGTCACAAAGTGGCCATCACTGACGTTCCGACGGGGGGGCCGGTATTTCGCTACGGTGAGGTCATCGGATTCGCTCGTGTCGCCATCCCGGCGGGCAGCCATGTTCATGAACACAACCTCACGTTCAGAGCAGTCGATCACGATTTCGAGGTCCAGGCGGTTGCGCCGTTCCCTTATCTGCCTTCGCGAACCTTTCGCGGTTTCTTGCGAGATGACGGGCGTGTAGGAACACGAAACTACATCGCCGTCGTTGGCGCGAGCAATTGCGCGGCACATACCGTGGAACTTGTGGAGCGGAGCTTCGCAAACGAAAGCTTACCGGCCAATATCGACGGGGTGGTGGCATTCCCGCACGGAGATGGATGCGCGTCCACCATCGGCCCGGATACCGAGCAACTTCAGCGGACTCTCGAAGGCGTTCTTGATCACCCGAATGTCGCCGGGGCCATCATTATCGGTCTCGGATGCGAGGTGAACCAGATCGATCACTATCTCGGCGAAAGCAGCAACGGTCGATCCAAGAGCCTCGTTGGATTCACTCTGCAGGAGACGGGCGGCACGTCTCGTTCTGTTGCTCAGGCCCGCTCGTCCATCGAACAGCTGATGACCAAAGCGTCGGCTATGACGAGAACGGAGGTTCCGGCCTCTTTCCTGAACTTGGGCTTGAACTGCGGCGGCTCCGATTCGTTTTCAGGAATTACGGCAAATCCTGCGCTCGGCTACTGCTGCGATTTGATCGTCCGCGAGGGCGGAACTGTGGTACTCGCCGAAACGACGGAAATCTTCGGCGCTGAACACATTCTTGCGCGACGCGCGAAGGATAAGAACACTGCGCGAAAGCTGCTCGATTGTGTCGAATCGTATAAGGCGTACTTGCGCCAGTTTGGAGGCAGCTTCAACGACAATCCATCGCCCGGAAACAAGAAGGGGGGATTGACGAACATCGTCGAGAAGTCGCTCGGCGCCATCGCGAAGGCGGGAACGTCGCCTCTCAACGACGTGGTCGAATATTCCGAGCGAATTCGCAGCCACGGGCTCGTCTTCATGAACACGCCCGGCTACGACCCGGCTTCCCTAGCCGGTTTGGCCGCGGGAGGCGTCAACCTAATCGCGTTTACGACCGGTCGCGGAAGCGCCATCGGCTTCCCCACCATTCCTACGCTCAAGATCAGCAGCAACTCCGATACCTTTCGGAGGATGCCCGACAACATGGACATCAACGCCGGGCCTATTGCCGATGGATCGAGCACCGTCGAGGAGGTTGGGCGTGAAATCTTCGAAGCGTTGCTGCGTATCGCGTCTGGCGAGAAGACGAAGGCGGAAATCCTCGGCCATCACGAGTTCGTGCCTTGGAAAATAGGTCCTACTCTTTAGTTCCAAACATTTACGGATAATTCGGGATCGGGCGCGTTCGGGCCTGAGGTATCGTCCTGGGCGAAATCCCAAGCCTATGCCGCGCCCTATTTGCTTCATGATCATGCCCTACGGCCTGAAATCGACATCTCCGGTCAAAGGCACCGAAGGACCGGACAAAGTAAACTTCGATCGGTTGTGGGAAGCAGCGCTTCGGCCCGCGATCAGCAACGCCGGTTATGAGCCTGTGAGGGCAAATGAAGACATCGGGGCCCTGATTATCACGGAGATGATCGAGCGGCTTGCGATTTCGGACCTGGTATTGGCTGACGTCTCCATCCCGAACGGGAACGTGTACTACGAAGTAGGCATTAGGCATGCGGCGCAACGCCAGGGCTGCATTCTGACAGGCGCGACTTGGTCCAATCCGCTCTTCGACATCCAGCAAATGCGCCAGATTCGTTATCCGCTGCCCACCGAATCTATCTCAGATGAAATAGCGACTGAAATCACCCACATTGTGCAGTCCGCCATCCCGGTGATGAAGTCTGGCGACTCTCCCTTCTATCAAGTGTTTCCTCGATACCCGGAATTCGAGCCGGCACGAGGGACAGCGTTCAGGAAGAGCCTGCAGGAGCTTTCTCACTTTCAGGCGGAGATCATAGCGGCACGGTCGACCAGCCCCGACGAATGCCGGGAGCGAGCCCATGCTCTGCGGCACAAATATTACACCGGAGGCCCTATTCAGAGGGCGGTTGCTCTGGAACTTCTGTTCACGGTCCGAGACTGCGCTGATTGGGCGACAACCGAGGAGTTCATCGACAGCCTCCCGAGTGATCTTCGCGAGCTACCGGCCGTGAAAGAGCAGCGAGCACTCGCTCGGTCGAAGGCTGGAGATCATGACGTGGCGATTGGTGCTTTGCGCGAGCTCATCGCTCACTATGGCGACACCTCCGAAAGAAGAGGTCTGCTGGGAGGCCGTTACAAACAGAAGTGGCTAGAGGGCGGGAACGCGCTCGACCTGGATCGAGCAATCTCGGAATACGAGTTTGGAATGAGGCTCGACCTGAACGATTACTATCCAGCGTCGAACCTCGCCCGGCTCTACCGCACACGCAAGCGTAGAGGAGATGAGAATAAAGCCCGTATTTCCGCGGCTGTTACGCTGACCGCGTGCGAGCGAGCGAAATCGCGTCAATCGGTTGACGAATGGTTGAAAGCGACGCTGCTCGGCGCTGCGTTCGACGCAGGCGACGTGGATAAGGCTGAACAACTAGCGCAGGACATAGCGGCCGCAGGCACAGCCGGCTGGAAACTGGAAACGACTCTCGCTGATTGCAAGGTGACGTCGGAATTGTTCGAAGAGCCCCGTCGTAGTCAACTTCTGGCCGTCGTCACTCAGCTTTTTGCTTTGGTTCCCGTCGACCGTTAGCGGAAAAGGCTGAGGTCGATCGCCTCGCCCATCGCCTGGTAACCAGCATCACCGGGGTGAAGGCGATCTCCGCCATCGTATTTCGGCAAGATGCGATCGGGGTTTTGCGGATCCTGTATAGCCTTATCGAAGTCGATCACACCGTCGAAGGCATGGCTGGTGCGAATCCAGTTGTTTACCGCCTTCCGCTTTACTTCCTTTTCGGGGGCGAAGTAATTGGGAATGGTTGTGCCGGCGAAGGGCGTCAACGTGGCTCCAAATATCTTTAGCCCGGCTTCGTGGGCCCGTTCAATCAACTGTTTGTACGCAGCAATGATGTCCTCCGGGCTGACCACCTCTTCCAGAGGCGCCGATTGGCCCGGATGTCCGATATCGTTGATTCCTTCAAGGACGATGACGTATCGCACTCCCGGCTGGGCGAGAACATCGCGCGTGAATCGTGCGAGACCATTCACGCCGAAACGGACTTCCCCCGGATCGTAAAGCAGTCTGTTTCCGCCAATACCTCCATCCACGACCCCGAGCGTTCCCCCCGATTTCTGAGCCATCAAACGGCTTGCAAGAAAATCGGGCCAACGTCGGTTGGCATCGATCGTCGATAGTGCTCCATCGGTGATGGAATCTCCAAACGCAACAATGGTCGCGGCGGAAGCGGGAGCAGACACGTCGAGACCTGTCAGAAATACCCACAATCTGATCTTCACTGGATCTGGAATCGATTGCGCAGCGGTCAGATCGCCTGAACCGATGTAAGCAGTCTGCTGGGAAGCGTAATGTATGCCGGCCCCAGCCGCAGCTTTCGGAAGAAAAAGACTGATCGCAACATCACGTGAGGCGGGAACCTGCATCGCGACCGGATCACTCAGAACAGTTGCATCCGCCGGAATGAAAACCGACGAGCGCCCACTGAAGGTGACCGGGTGATCTGATCCGGGTACGATCGAGGCCTCGGTCTGCCGGAGTGCGATATGTACCGAACCAACCGTCACCGGTTCCTTCCCATAAGCGTTCGACAGGCGCACCCTAACGGCTGATCCTCCAACGCTGGTATGGACAATCTCTCGAATCGTTTGCTTGTCAAACACAAGATGATCCGAGTCCATCAGCGCGCGGCTTGGAAGCTGTGGTGCGGGACTTGTACCCCATGTTCCAATCCAATGTGTATTCTCAGCTGCGCATCCGACGACTGCAAATAGTAGGGCGAGAAAAGTAGCGGAAGCAGTTTTCATGCTCCCCGCTATCGTATCGTTCGTTCGCTTGACCGTTTTTTCCCGTATCCGCGCCTGACCTTTTTCACATCTATGTCCGAAGGAGCAACAATATGGCGAAATATGCGCTTTATGCGGAATTGAAAGCTAAACCCGGCAAAGAAGGTGAGGTAGAGGCATTCTTAAAGCAGGGCGGCAAGATGGTGCAAAACGAAGCCGGAACAGTGAACTGGTACGGATTCAAGGAAGACAAGCCAGGAGTGTTTGGGATCTTCGACACCTTCAACGACGAAACCGGGCGTGAGGCTCATCTCACCGGCGACATCGCGAAAGCTTTAATGGACAAAGCGGACGAATACTTTAC
>JBJMGJ010000229.1:0-9780 GCA_045807965.1 Bryobacteraceae bacterium
CGGTTTTTCCGGTGAAATTCGGAACGCCACCTACTAATCCAAGTTGGGCAGGCGCATCGAAGGACTGACTAACGTCAGGACTCGAATCGATATGGTTGTAGCGGACGATTCCACCGGCCAAGTGAAGCAGCAGCGTAGGCGTAATCGTCTGATCCAGAGTCAGGCGAGAGGTATGTGTGTAGGTGTAGAACTCTCGCGTGTTGGATATGGGCCACGGCAGTCCGTCTCCCGCGCTCTTCGGAGTGAAGTTATTCCAATTCCCGCCGTAGTACGAGATCTTGGTCTTTGATCCGATCAATTGATCAATTTTCAGACTGGGAAGGGTGGTATAAGCACCCGTCTTATCCACAATGGCGAAGTTATTGACGATTCCAGGTCCCGTCGGCATTGGCACGTACGATTGGATTTTCATCGCAACAGGATCCATTCGCGCAACGGGGATCGTATTGTTCGGGAACGGGTCTCTCACCACGTTTCCGTTCACGACTCTCTGCGTGTTCACGTCGTAAATCTGGTTTTCCAGGATGTTGCGCCCGAGCGGATCAGTTCCAAGGACGCGACCTGTCAGAGCCTCAGAAAAGTTGCCCAGACGGTACAGATTCGTCGGCACGGTGTTCGCTGAACCGGAGACGGTGGCGTTGTTTCTAAACTGATCGAAGTTAAAGAAGAAGAAGGTTTTATTGCGTCCGTCGTAGAGTTTGGGTATCCAAACCGGCCCACCAACACTGAATCCATAATCGTTGTTGCGCTGCCTTGGACGAACCAGCCCACCGCGCCCGTTATCTGTGAAAGGCCTACCCGCGTTCAGAAACTCATTGGTGTAGTAGTCGTAAGCGGTTCCATGAAATTGGTTGGTGCCGGAGCGCGTCGTGAAGTTCACGAGCCCGCCTTGAACCTGCCCGTATTCTGCCGCGAAGTTGCTGCTCTCCAGAGTTACTTCCTGCAGAGCCTCGACAGAAGGATGTGATTCTGAGAGGTGCTGCGAGCTCATGCCCTGTGTGGTCGTATCCTGACCATCCAGAAGGAATCGAGCGCCGTCCGTATTCCCATTGACACGGAACTGAAAGTTAGTTCCCACGATGTTTGCTGCACCGGGCGCAAGGGTCAGGCCTGCGAGCGGATTACGAGCACCGTACAGGTTGTTTCCGCCAAGAGTTAAGGGTAGGTTGTTGATCGTATCGCCTGTCACGGTCTGACTCTGCTCCGCGTTCTCCGTCTTCAGGAGGGGTGCATCCGCTTGGACCGTGACGGTCTCGGAAGCCGTACCGATCTTCAGAACAACATCGATGCGAGCTGTTTGTGCTACTTGTACTTCAATACCTTCTTGAAGATATCTGCTGAAGCCTCCGGCCGTAGCAGAAAGATTGTAGTGCCCGGCGGGAAGCGACGGCAAAGTATAGTTTCCGGTGCCGGTGGTCACCGTATCGTAAACGCCGCCTGTTTCTATGCTGGTCGCTGTTACCTTCGCACCCTGGATGAATGCCCCTGTAGGATCAGAGATTGTCCCGGTGATGGTACCGCGATCTGTCTGCGCCCAGGCCCCTGCCGCTCCCCAGCTGAACTGCATTACTAAAGCTAAGATTGCCCAAGCAAATCGGTACGACTTGGGCGTGAGCCGGTCGTTTATTCTCCGGCTTGCACAAGGAGCAAAGACTCCCCAGTAACTCGCGACTGGGCTGTTGGTACACGTTCGTTTCATGCGTGGCTCCTTCCGTGGATCGCACCGTCAACTGCGGCGGAGCAGTCGATGTGCATAATATGCAACAACGCTTGCGCGATCTCAGGGAGAGATCGTATCAGAGCTGGCCCTGCCGGTCAACAACGCGAGGCGCTTTTATGTCGGTATCAGGATGATTATACTGGCCCCGGTCAAGAGTTCGAATCGAATTTGCGAGCACGTTAACGTTGTCGCAAACCCAGGCCAGTCTGTTTTGGCAACCCTAAATCCGCTTGTCACAGAGCAATCCGGAGTGGAACTTCCCTCCAAGGCATCCCACACAGTGGGCCGGGATAGAGTTTCGTCGCCACTGGCAGAGGGGCGATCATAAGAGTGTGCAGGCTGTACTAACGGATCCAATTGCGCGAGAACGCGAACTTAACTCCTTGTCAACGGTGACGGTCGTCGTGGTGATAGCGATCGTCACCATGGCTTTCGGGGCCATCATCGGAGTCTTTCTATATCGATCGCAGGACCCAAAGTTTTGGGGGCATCTCAACGTTCCATATCTGCTTTGGTTCACGACGGCTCTTTTGGCTGCGAGCAGCTTTACGTTCGAAAAAGCTCGCACTCTGCTGATCTCCGGCGATCAGCTGGGATTTTTTCGCTCGATGAGGACGACCGGGGTGCTAGGTCTTCTCTTTCTCGTGGGTCAAATCTGCGCCTGGTTCCAATGGATGAGCTCCGGAACTAGACTGGCCAATAACCCGCATTCCTGGTTCCTCTTTCTGTTTAGCGGATTGCATGGACTCCACATCCTGGTGGGTTTGATCGGGCTCGGATACCTCCTGTTCCGGACGCGGGAAAAAGCTGGCGGACCGAGATATCAGATGTACACGAGAGTTGTCGCCCGCGGGGTTGCGATCTATTGGCACTACCTGGGCTTTCTCTGGGTGCTGATGTTTGTTCTGCTCTTGTTCTGGAAGCAGTAGGGAACTCTATTTTGAAGCGGCGGAGGCCGAATCGCTGGAAGTCCATTTCTTGACCACCGCGACTAACTGCTCGGCTTGAAACGGTTTAGATAGATAGTCATCCATCCCGGCTTGCAGACATCGCTCGCGCTCCCCGACCAGGGCGTTGG
This sequence comes from Bryobacteraceae bacterium, assembly GCA_045807965.1. GTDB lineage: Bacteria > Acidobacteriota > Terriglobia > Bryobacterales > Bryobacteraceae > Bog-105. Next base: position 2,799 of record JBJMGJ010000229.1, read on the forward strand.
CCGTGACGGCGATAATCACCGGCTGTTTCGACTTCGATAAACGGATCTGGCGGCTTGCCTCGAAGCCATCCATTCCCGGCATCTGGCAGTCCATCAGAATCAGGTCGTAGGGCTTCGATATGTGAGCCTGCACAGCCTCCTGACCATCGCTGACAACCTCAATCACAAACCCCGCACGCTGGAGAATGAGGGTGCCCACACGCTGGTTGATCGGATTATCTTCCGCCATCAGGATGCGAGGGGATGCGCTTTCTGTCATGCCGTGAACATCAGAGTACGACCGAGCAATGCTTTTGTACTACTTTAAGAGTTCTCGCCTGCAAGAATCAACGGCTGGTTACTTCATCGCGATCGACCTTACCGTCTCTGATGTGAATGATCCGATGAGCATGGGCCGCTATGTCCGGCTCGTGAGTGACGAGAACGATGGTGTTACCCTCGCCATGTAATCGCTCGAAAAGCGCCATAATTTCGTTGCCGGTTTTGGTATCCAAGGCACCCGTCGGCTCGTCGGCGAGCAGAATCGAGGGACGGTTGACGAGCGCACGCGCGATCGCTACACGTTGTCTCTGGCCGCCCGAGAGCTCATTCGGTTTGTGGTTCATCCGCTGCTCCAGATCCACGGCCTGCAATGCCGCGCGCGCGCGTTCCAGTCTCTCGCGTGAGTTGATGCCGGCATAGATCAACGGCAACTCGACATTGTGCAGAGCGGAGGCCCGTGCCAATAAGTTGAACGTTTGGAACACGAATCCGATCTCCCGGTTGCGGATCTGGGCCAATTCGTCGTCTTCCATATCGCTCGCCAGCTTGCCGTTTAGATAGTAGAGACCTTTGGTAGGCGTATCGAGGCACCCAATCAGGTTCATCAGCGTCGACTTACCCGATCCTGATGGGCCCATGATGGCGACGTATTCTCCGCGCTTTATCTGGATATCCACTCCCGATACCGCGTGGATCTCCTGGTCACCCATGACATACGACTTCCAAAGGTCATATGTCTTGATGACCACGCCCTCGTCTTTGAGCCGCTCGCCTCGTTGCTGCAGTTCTTGAGGGCTCAATTCCTGGACTGTTAGTGTTCCACTTGCCATGCCAATATCCTCGACAACCTTTACCGGCTACGTGTTAACGGGCGTCGGCGAAGCGCGCGGCTTGTTGTCGATCTTGACCTTCGCCTCATTTCTGATGGTACGGATCACCTGATAACTACCCGTGACAATCTCTTGGCCATCAGAAAGCCCATCGAGTACTTCGATATCTGTGTTCCCGCTGATTCCGGTTTTCACAATCTGAAATACCGCTTTACCGTCTTTGATCACAAATACACCCTGGAGTTCTTCGTTCATCGCGCGACGTTGTGCGGGAGTCTGCGGCGCCGCATTCTTGGGATCCGGAGGCAACAATTGGCCCTTCTGCCGGACCGTCAAGGCCTGCACCGGAATGGCGAGCACATTCTGGCGCGAGGCAGTCGCGATTTTGGCGGTGCAAGACAACCCCGGGCGCACCATTTCTTCCGGGATATCCAGTGCAATCACGACCTTAAAGTCTTTGGCCTCCTGACTGGACGTTTGGCTCTGAGAAGCAGCGACACCCGTGGACCGAACCAACGCGGTATCGCCGATCTCGATTACTTTCCCCTTGAAAGTCTTGTTCGGAATAGCGTCGATGGTCACATCGGCCATCTGGTCGAGCTTGACGCTCACGATGTCCGTTTCATCCACATGAACTTCCGCGGTAATGATGGACATGTCCGCAATAGTCATGATGGTAGAAGCCGCAGAGTTCTGGATCCCGGGCACAACAGTCTCGCCCACACGAACGGGAAGATTCGTGATGACTCCGTCCAGAGGGGCTATTGCTGCATATTGGGACAGAACGTCTCTTGAGCGCGCCACCATTGCTTCGATCTGAGCAATCTTCTTCTGGGCGGACGTTAGCTGCGCTGAGGCTTGAGCCCTCTGGGACTTCGCCTGCGCTACTTTCTTCTCCGAAGACGCGAGCGTAGCCTGGGCGAGATCATACAGGGCCTTTTTGGCCTCATGATCCTGAGCAGAAATCAGCTTTGAGTCGAACAGGTCCTTACTTCGCTGAAGATCTATTTTTTTCTGCTCGAGATCGGCACGGTCATGATCGACCTGGGATTGAGCGACGGCGATCGCTTCCTCCGCTGATTTGCCGGCAGCTTCACTGGCGGCGGAGTCGGCTAGCGCCGCATTGAGAGACGCTTCCTGGGCTTTCAGATCAGCGGAAGGCTGAATGTTTGCCAGCCGAGCGAGCACTTGTCCCTTTGCTACGCGATCCCCCTCTTTGACGAGGAGAGCCGTAATGGGAGCCGGACCCTGGGTATTCGCTCCGATGTTGATGTAGTTCCGCGGCTTGACTTCACCTGACGCAGTGACGATCGAGGTCAGATCCGTTCGCGCAGCCCGGGCGGTCTGGACGGTAACGACGCCGCGTTTTTTGACCCGAATAGCTGCGAAAATCCCGCCCGCAATAAGAACCAAGACGAGGCACAGAACGACAATTTTCCACCTTCTCTTCAGACGAATCTCCCTATCCCGGATTGGTTAAGGACGGAACCCATCCGGTAATTGTTCCCTGTTCTTGCGGCTGATCTGGCCATCGCCCTCGAAACAGGAGGGCGGATGCCAATTTACGTGTAAATTCGCTTTACCCGAGCGTGAATGCCGCACAGCACGCTGTAAGATATCGTGCCTGCCCATTTCGCGATTTCTTGCGCATCGATCGATGCTAAGCCTTCGGAGCCGAGAAGCGTGACAGCATCACCTACCGCGATGTCCTGTGCCTGCGACACATCAATCGTCGTCAGGTCCATGGACACGGCACCCAGCATTGGAACAATTTTACCCTTAGCGATGACACTGCCGCGATTTGAGAGCCGATGAGGTATTCCGTCCGCGTACCCCGCAGCCAGAACGGCAACGCGCATGGAGCGTGGGGCTCGATACATTCCACCGTAACCGATGAGCGCGCCGGCGGGAACTTCCTTTACCGAGAGTACCGTGGCACGCCAGGTCAGAGCGGGTTTGACCGCGAGAAGGCTGGGCGGGGCCGGTCCGCGCGCCGGCGATACATATCCGTACACGGCGTGTCCGGGCCGGACCATGCTACGCCACGCTGCTCGACGGCCATAGGCGATAGGAATGGTGCTTGAAGAGTGGAGCAGAGCCGGCTTTGCCCCAGCCCGCTCAACAGCCTTCGCGATCGAATCGAAGACCCTGATCTGCCCGTCGGTTTGGCTGCTTTCGTAGTTCGCCGCCGACGCGAAGTGGGTCATCAGACCTTCAAACTCGACATGTTTCGCGTTCTGGATGGCGGAAATCACGCGTGCCGCCTCGGGCCGGATGCCTAGGCGCCCCATGCCAGTGTCAAGTTTCAGGTGATACGGACTTGGCTTGCCCCGCCTTTGCGCCAATCGGTCCAGTTCAGCCAGGTCTTCGAGAGAGTGGATAACGGGAGTCAGGTTATGCTCGAGCATCGTTGCCCGGGTGAATGGCAAGAAATCCGCCATGACGAGAATGCGAGCTTTCACCCCGGCTTCGCGCAGAACAACACCTTCCTCCGTGTTGCTAACGGCTAGCCAACGCGCCCCTTCAGCCTCCAGGATTTTCGAAACCTCCACGGCCCCGTGCCGGTAGGCATCGGCCTTCACCACCGGCATCACTTGCGTGTCGGGTCCAACCGCCCGACGGATGGCGGCATAATTTTCCGAGATCTGCGCTCGAGATATCTCAACCCAGGAACGGTATGGCTTCGTCACGCCGGTACGAGTTCCCGAAACAATCGCTCGTAAGCATCAGTTACGGCGTTCCAACTATATAGACGATCTACCCGATCCATCGCCTTCGCTCCCCATTCCGCTCGCTCGCGCTCCGACATCCCAAGGGCCTGTTGCAGTTTCGGAACGAGATCATCTTCAAACGGGATAGCAGCTTCGCCGGCCACTTCCCGGTTCTCCGGAGTATTCAAATACAGGACAAGAGCGCCCCGGCCCATTGCTTCGATGAGAGCCGGATGGGTTCCTCCCACTTCGGTCGCCTGAATGTATACCGAGCAATGTGACTGCAACTGCCGATAGCCGTCGCCGTAAATCGCACCGGGAAAGATGATACGAGGATCGGTGGTCTGCCGCACTTGCCGTATGTACTCGGCCGCGTACGGCGCGTCTCCCACCAATGCCAGCTTCTGGTTCGTCGTCACCTTTTCAAATGCTTCGCGGACCGCGAGCGCATTGTTCTCCGGCTCCAGCCTGCTTACATAAAGGACGTAGTTCCCCGGACTCAGACCCAAGGCGGTCAGGGTCTCTGTGCCCGCAACCTTTCCGACGTCCGCGCCATAAGGAATAAAGGAGGAATCCTTGCCGTAACGTTCCCAATAGTATTCGCGAATTTGCTCGGCATCTGTGATCACGGCCGTCGAACACCACGTGGCCATCCACTCCGAAACTTGGTACCAGGCCTTGGCGAGGCGATTCCACTTCTTTCGATGGCGTTCCAGGCCATCCACATTGAGCGCCGTCGGCACGGCTCGAAGTCGCGGCCATAGCGTGAACACCGCATTTGCCGCATTGCAGTAAAGAAGGACATCAAACGAACGGAAAAGCACGTCCCCGGTCGAGATTCCAGTATGAACGACTGTATCGAAGTATTTATGTCGCCAAGTTGGCACATATCGGAGGTGAACGCCTCGGAACAGCGTGTTCCGCGGCCTGCTGCGGCAATAGACCGTGACATCGTGCCCGCGCTCGACGAGGCGCACCGACAATTCCTCGGCAAACGTTTCAAAGCCGCCGTAATTCGCAGGAATACCCCGCGTCCCGAGAACACCGATTCGCATGGAAAAAGGGCTTCGGACACACCGAAGCGTGAGAGCAGCCTAGTAGCTCCTTCTGGTCCTTTCTTTCGATGGACGCGCGGGGATCTCGCCGAGTGCGGGGAAGCTGACGGGCCGGGACGAAAACCAGCGGCTCATATACTTTTCGGTCACCCGGCGCCGCGCTCTGATTGCGCGTCGCATGGCCAAGGCTCTCCGAAGGTTCTTGAGAACGTTGGGGAAGGCTCGGAGGGATGAGCGCTCCCGGATCAAGCAGCCCCCAATGACAACCAGGTCCCGCCCGGTAATCGCGAGGAAATGACGAAGGTACTGTCGTCCGCTCAAATTATTGATTCTCATGAGGAAGCGGTTCTTGACTGAATGCATGTTGATCACGGGGGAAACCGATTGCCGATTGGTCGGCAACACGTGACGGACGTGGTAGGCGACCGCTTCAGGCACATAAAGGCATTGCCATCCGAGCAACTGCGCTCTCCAGGCGAGATCCGCGTCTTCGCGATAAGCAAAAAACTCGGAGTCGAACAATTCTCCCCGAATCGAGACATCTTCAATCATTTCTCGCCGGTAGAGCGCTGCGGCTCCAGTGGCCCCGAAAACATATTCTGAACTGTTGAACTGACCCTCATCCGGCTCCCGGCTACCCCGGTCAAAATGGCGTAAATTCGGGGTAAAGAACATACCTGTCGAATCGATGAGCGGCTTTTCCGGTACTTGGAAATCGTCGCTCATGGACAGCAGTTTTCCGCAGAGAGTGCCGACGGAAGCTGTTTCTTTGCCGGCCGCCACGAGCGTGCTAACAAAATCCGGCTGCAAACGAACATCCGGGTTCAAGACAAGAATCCATTCGCCCTGGCAATGGCCGATAGCTTGGTTTTGCCCCCCTGCGAAACCTTTATTCTCCAGGTTATAAACAGTCCGAATCCGGCCCTCGAAATTGCGCAGAATGTCGGGCGTTGCGTCGCTCGATGCATTATCGATGACTACAATTTCGAGCGGCCGGTGATCTTGCGAAAAGACAAACTCGAGGCACTTCCGGATATAGCGAGCGCTGTTGAAGGTTACGATCGCAACCGAAACAAGCCCGTCCCTCAACTCGTTTTCACCAGGCTGAAGTAAAGCCGCCAGTAGGAGTCGTAACCTACCTGCCGTTGCAGGCTCCGAATCTCTCGCTCGCTTTGGACGAATGTCGATTCCACTCGTCGCTGCCAGTCGGGTGAGCTTTTCCGACGGAAAGAGCGCCAGAGCTTCAGGGCAGCCCATTTGCCCCGCAGGGCCGCCCAGAAATTTCTCTGCTTTCCTGCGGCAAGTAAAGAGAGACATTGGCCGACCAGAATAGGCCATGCAAAGCGGAGCAAGGTTCGCGTCGAGTAGTATTTCGCGAGAATCAGAAGCTGGTTCCGGCCGCTCAGAAAATAAACGCGCTCGCTACTTTTGCCCAGAGTTGTCTTGCTCATGTGGGTGGCGACCGCCTCCGGCTCATACGTTCCAGTGATTCCGGCAAGCGCGCAGCGCACTCCGAAATCTACGTCCTCGTAATAAGATTCGAACCTTGTCTCAAGCAATCCGACCCGCTCGAAAACCTTGCGGCTGAACAGCGCCGCGGTCATGGGCGCGAAGTGGATGGTCCTCCGGGCTGACCAGACGATGCCGTCCTTTTTCCCGTACCCGCACCGCCAGGCATAGGCTGCTCGCGAGATCAGGTCCCAACTTCCGTCGATTTCGTCCGATCCATCCGGCCGGAGCAGTTTTCCGACGCCAAATGCGGAGTTGTCCTTCCACACACTGGATGTGAGCCGCTCGATCCAGTCCGGCTGGAGCACAACATCATTATTGAGAATCAGGATCCAATCGCCCGTCGACTGAGAAATTCCATCATTCACCGCGACCGCAAATCCGCGATTTTCGGGATAACGAATGACGCGGGCACCGTGCGCTCGTGCAATTTCGGCGGAAGCGTCCCGGCTCCCATTATCGACGACCACGATCTCGTCCGGCCGAACAGTTTGTCCGTCCAGATTCGCCAATACAGATCGCAAAAGGTCGGCGCGATTCCAGGTAGGTATCACAACCGAAATCGTCCCCATTCCTTTCACCATACGTTACTTGTCGAAATGATGAGCCCGGTAAC
>JBJMGJ010000230.1:0-7158 GCA_045807965.1 Bryobacteraceae bacterium
TCCCATGTGATCGGATCGTATTTCGATTTCTAGCCGGCTGGGCTTCTGTTCCAGATGAAGCAACGCCAAACGCAGTAAATCATTAAGCGTCACCAGAGACCGTTCCCCGACGCGGCGCTCTCGCGCTTCACGCAGTCCAGAACTTTTTCGCGCAAAGTCACACGGCAATTCATCTCTTGCTCGGCTAACCTAGGGAAAGATGAGGCCAAGGTTCCTCCCAATAAAGATCGCCGTCCTCATCCTTGCGCTGTTCACGGTCAGCTGGCAATGCACAGCGCAGTGTATTACGGAGCCGTGTCATCAGCTACCGACACAAGTTCCGCCGTGCCACCGTCAGCATCCAACAAAAAGCCAGGTCCCGACTCATGCCTGCAAGGCGGCTTTGCTATTTGCCGAGGAAGCTCAACCCTCATTCGCCGATCATGAGAAGGCGCCGAGAGTCATCTCCTCGCCTCTCGTTATTCCGGCGTTGGGCAGGCAATATGTAGCCTTGGAGCAAGGGACTTGTTACGACGGTCCATCTCCAGAACCTCCGGTACCGTCAGGGTTTGGTTTTATAACTCCGCTCAGAGTCTGATTCCTCGTTCGCTCCGCTTGATTTGCCAACGCTGATTTGTGTTTCAGCGCTGTTGATCGAAAGGAAAAGGGAATGATCAAGTTTGTTTGTACCCGCCCGGCTGTGCGCTGGCGCTCGGACCGCTGTTGGTTGCTCGTCGCCATCTGTGCGAGTTTCTCCTTGTCTGCCCAGGAACCGGGCCAATCGACTAAGCCGATGGACAACGGACAGATGGACCAATCGCACATGGACCATTCGCGGGAAGACATGAGTGGCATGAAGGGCATGCCGGGGATGGATGGACGTGACGGCATGAACTCAGCCGGCCACCTCCTGATGAGCGAAACGTCGGGCACCGCCCTCCAGCCTTCAGCGTGGCCCATGCCCATGCTGATGAACCAGGTTGGTGATTGGCACTTGATGTGGATGGGTCAGGCCTTCGTTGTAGATACCCAGCAGTCCGGCAGCTTGCGTGCCGGCGATAAGCTTTATTCCACGAATTGGGGAATGCTCGGGGCCGTTCACCAGCTTGGTGGAGGAAGTGTAATGCTTCGAGGCATGTTGAGCCTGGAGCCAGCAACTGTCACAAACAGAAGTTATCCTCTTCTGTTCCAAACAGGTGAGACCGCATTTGGGAAACCGATCGTCGATGGACAGCACCCGCACGACCTGTTCATGGAATTGAGCGTTCAATATGCCCATTCACTTGGCGAGAATGCAACCTGGAACGTCTACTATGCGCCGGTAGGAGAGCCGGCTCTGGGTCCTGTTGCGTACCCGCATCGCGCGAGCGCCATGGAATTGCCGCAAGCCGCATTAGGTCATCACTGGCAGGATTCGTCCCATATCGCTAATAACGTGCTGACGGCTGGAGTTGGCTATGAGAAGGTTCGGGTCGAAGCGTCCGGGTTCTATGGACGGGAGCCAAATGAAAACCGGTGGAACATCGATTACGGGCGTTTGAACTCCTGGTCTACTCGCGTCAGTGTTTTTCCCACTAAGAACTGGTCGGCACAGGCGTCCGTCGGGCGGCTTCGAGATCCCGAACAGACGCATCCCGGAGACGTCGTTCGCACCACAGCCTCCATCCACTACGTTCGACCCGCGATGAAGACAAACTGGTGGGCGACGAGTTTCATCTGGGGCCAGGACCACAAAGTAGCTGATAGCCTAACGGTGAATGCCGTTCTCGCTGAGACTGTCATTCCCATCCGGCGCAAGAACTTCATCACAGGCCGATACGAGTGGTCACAGCGTGACGAGTTGTTCGAGAACGATCACGCGCTGGGAGAATTGCTGCAAGCCAGAACGGGCCAGTCCGCGTTCAAGGTCAATGCATGGACGGTTGGCTACACACGAGATGTCGCGACAATGAAAACCCTGCAGTCCGGTCTGGGCTTTAACGTCACAACATATGCGATGGATGACATTCTGAAACCGTACTACGGCTCTCATCCGTGGGGCATCAACATCTTCGCGCGGTTTCGATTGAAAAGCGCGGATTAGCGCATCGAGAAACTATGGCGCCTTCCTGGCTAACACTGATGGCCGTCATCCATCTGATGGTCTCCGGTGTCTCAGCACTGATTGTTACTGGCGATATTTTGGCCGGCCATCGGCAAAACATGGCGGTGATGAACTTGGTCTGGCCGATTACGGCCTTGTGGGCGGGCCCTCTCGGATTCGCCGCGTACTGGTTTCTTGGCAGACAGAGCGCGGATAATCCGGGCAAAAAGGATAAGCCCTTCTGGCAATCGGTGTTGATCGGTGATTGTCATTGCGGAGCAGGTTGCACGGTCGGAGATTTTGCCGGCGAGTGGCTGGTTTATCTTACCGGCGTCACGATCGCCGGTTCGGTGCTGTGGGCGGACTACCTGTTCGACTTCGTTTTGGCCTACCTCGTCGGCATCGCTTTCCAGTATTATTCGATCGCGCCGATGCGAAGCTTGTCCGGATGGGACGGAATCAAAGCAGCCCTGAAGGCCGATACCATCTCGCTGTTAGCCTTTGAAATCGGAATGTTCGCCTGGATGGCCTTCTCAAGCCAGGTATTGTTTCATCCGAAGCTACAGCCGACAGAACCAGCGTATTGGTACATGATGCAGATCGCGATGCTGGTCGGGTTCATAACGGCATATCCGGCAAACTGGTGGCTCATCCGGAAACGGCTGAAAGAGGCCATGTAGCTCCGCGAACTAGTCCGTCTTTGCACCGATTCGAGTTCACCAGCTTTGCCACCGCGCCGTAATCATCGAGTTCGCGTCCTGGCAGGCTGAGAGCTTTTCTTTCCGAAGAACCGTGCATGTTGGAGCTCGCTGGATATAATTGGCTTCTTTCGCGAACGTCAAGGAGCGGTCATGTTGCCAGACTACATCTCGAAGGCTGTACCGAATCCCGGTGCCAACCGCGCACCGTGGTACAAGAACACTGCGCCGTCGTACGCCGGAGTTTTTTTGTGGATCGTTTTCTACCGTGAAATCGCGGGAGGCACTCTGGACCAGGCTGGCGTCGGCCTCTGTTTATTGGCCCTGTTGGTTGCCGGGCTGATCAGCTATGCCCTTTTCTACTACGTACCCGCGCTCCTCGGAATGAGGACAGGATATCCGCTCTACGTGGTCGGTAGCTCCACGTTCGGAACAAAAGGCGGCTATCTCATGCCGGGGTTGTTGATGGGGCTTTTGCAGGTCGGGTGGATGTCTGTAAACGCATCGGTTGCTACTGACTTTCTTCTCACCGCCTTTCATATGAGAACCGGGGCCGGAACTATTCAGTTTGCCGTTATCGCCGCCGTTTGGGCTCTCGGACTTGGCTATGTTGGCGCGAAAGGAATCCAATACGTTGGGAGATTTGCTCTCTATCTGAATCTGATTCCGCTGCTGATGATCCTGATCGTGTTTACGAAAACGGGCACTTCCGCCGGGCAGTACATCCCCGAAAATCCGCACCCCTATCTTGGTTTCACGATGCTGGTTCAAGGTGTCGTAGGCTTTTTCGCGACCGCTGGGGCGGCGGGCGTTGACTTTGGAATGGCAAGCCGCGACGAGCGTGATGTCCGCTGGGGTGGCATGGTCGGTATTCTGCTTCCGATTCTTGTCGCTGGAGGCCTTCCATTGCTGTCCGTAGCCGGTGCTCATGCCTTCTACGGCGTGAAGGACTACCGCTTCGATTCCGCTATTGCGCAGACTGGCAGTTTCGCTGCGATTGCATTCTTTCTATTTGCTGTGGCTTCGGTCGCGCCCATGTGTTTTTCCTCATTTATCGCCGGGAACAGTCTGGCGACGATGATCCCGGGAGTGCCCCGAACGACTTCGACCATGGTCGGGGCAGTGATCGCCGCGATTCTCGCCATCACTGGTGCCGCGGCGAACCTGGGGAATCTGTTTACGATCATCGGAGCCTCGTTCGGGCCCATCTGCGGCGCAATGGTTGCCGATTACCTGCTATCGGGCAGAAGATGGGCTGGCCCCCGCGCGGGTGTGAACACAGCCGGTTACGCTGCCTGGGCGATAGGCTTTTTCATCGGCATCTTGCCATTTCTGCCCATATCGGAGGCGGCCAAGGCTTATCTGCAACCGGCAGCCGTTTACAGCTTCGTCGCGGGTTTCATCGTGTACGTGGTCCTTGCGAAGGCCGGTCTTCAACCTTCAACGGTGCCGATAACGACGACTGCTGACGCTCGGAATCGAGCTACGAAGGTTTAACTCGAGTGGGTTCGCCTGCTGCCGCGAGTTGCTGGAGCAAGCGGCGCACCGCTCTGATTTCCACAACAGAGAATCTCGCCTTGCTCGGTCCTCCGCCAACCCGGATGCTCCATGTCCATGGCGGGAGTTGGGTAAACAAGTCCTCGTCCGTCCGGTCGTCGCCAATTCCCAAAACAAAGTCCTCTTCAGAAAACGGGGGCAGTAATTCACGGGCAAAGGCGCCTTTGTTGGCCCAGATGGGTTTGATCTCCACGATCTTATTGCCGCGATACGCACGCAGTTCCGTTTCGGCTAGCATCCCCTCAAGCATCGCCACTAATTCTGTCGCGAGCCAATCGCCGAACTCCGGCTCGGTCGCGCGGTAGTGCCAGACGAGTGCAAACTCCTTCTCTTCAATCAGACTTCCCGGTGTACGGTCGACAAAATGTTGGAGGATCGGGCGCACTGACTCTTTCCACTTGCTATCGGCTTGACGGCCCTGCCAATTACTGGATCCAGGAGCGCGCCATCGGCCCCCATGCTCCGCCGATAGCCCGAGGCTCGGGATTGAACCAAGCCAATGCTCCAGATCCGCGGCTTTCCGCCCCGAAACGACGTAAACTTGATTGGCCGTATCCGCAGCCAAGCCGGCCAGCAGGCGCTTGAGTTCTTCGTCCGGGCGCGCTTCATGTGGCCGGGCTGCGAAGCGAACCAAAGTGCCATCGTAGTCGAGCAGGAGAAGGCGTTTCGCGGCGCTTCGATAGGAATCGACCAAGTCAGATGAGGGAAGCGGAGGAGGCTCTTCGGAGGTGCGGGCGTTTCGCATCTCCACCGCTTCCTCCAGCAAGCTTAGGAAGCGCTCACCCCACGCAAAGACGTCGTTGCGAACAACACGCCGATGCAGGGCCAACATGCGTTCCTGCTTCTCCTCGTCCGTCATATTTAGCGCCCGTAAGATCGTGGAGGCTGTGCGCTCTTCATCAAGCGGGTTGATCAGTAGAGCCTCGCCCATCTCTGCAGCGGCACCCGCAAACGAACTCAACACCAGGACGCCGCGGCCGTCCCCATGACACGCTACATATTCTTTAGCAACCAGATTCATACCGTCCCTTAGCGGAGCGATCCAGGCCACATCGGCTAACGAGTAGATCGCCGTTAGTTCAGCCCGCGCTATGTTCCGGTGGATGTACACGATGGGCACCCAATCTGGTCTGCCAAATTCACCGTTGATGCTGGAAATGAGCTCGTGCACCTGATTACGCAAAATTCGATAGCTCTCAACGTTCTCTCGCGATGGGACGGCCACCTGGATCAGAACTAGCTTTCCGTGCCAGTTTGGATTGGCTTTTAGTAGCCGGCTCAAGGTACGCAACCGCTCAGGAATTCCCTTCGTGTAATCGAGTCGGTCGACAGCCACGATTACTTTCTGTCCCTTGTACTGGCTGCTCAGCCTTTGGATCTGCTCCATCGTTTCCGGTTTGCGTGCCGACTCAATAAAATCCTGTGGCGCGATGCTAATGGGCAGGGCTTGTAAGCGAATCTCACGCCCCAGCACGTCCATTCGATCAATGCTGGTTTCGATGCCCAACATACGCCGCAAAGAATGCCGGAAGTGTTGCAGGTGATGATGCGTGTGAAAGCCGATAAGGTCTGCGCCCAAGAGGCCTTGCAGCACTTCCTCGCCACGGGGCAGGATGGCAAAAACGTCCGAAGCTGGAAACGGGATGTGAAGGAAGAATCCAATGGCGGCTTCGGGAAGTTTCTCTCGAAGCATATTGGGCAGGAGCATCAAGTGATAGTCATGAACCCAGATCCGGTCTCCTGGGCGATATTCATCTATGACCGCATGGCAGAATCGGCGGTTCGCTTCGATGTAGGCTTCCCAGTTCTCACTGTGGAATTGCAGTTTCGATGCAAAACTGTGAAATAAGGGCCACAACACATCATTCGAATAGCCCTCGTAGAATTTCTCCTGGATTTCGGCTGGGAGACTTACAGGGATGCATGATTCTTCTCTACGGAGCAGTTCAACCGCCTCAGGAGGAGTGTCAGCCGCAATTCCAGACCACCCGATCCAGATGCCGCCGGCATCTTTCAGGATGGAATCCATTGCTGTGGCCAATCCGCCGCTGCTGCGCTTCGTGGTCCACGCGGTACCTTCCTGGATCAGCGAAACAGGAAGTCGGTTAGAGACTACGATTAAACGATGGGATTCGGGCAAGCACTGTACCTACGCCTTTGGGGACTCTGTGGGTAGATTGGCGCACGGGATGTGACGTTACTAATCTTGGGGAAGGATTTCTTCTAAAGGAATTTCGAGGTGCGGATGCTCAGAGGTTAACTTGCCACCCAACACTTCCGTCATTGCTTGTCTCGGGGTGGCGGACCAAGCCTGGCGCGAGTACGGATCAATAATCCAGAGGGCTTCGACACCGAACCGAAGACAGTCATCGATTTTCGCCTGCACTCGTCCCCAGCGGTCTTCCGGGGACAAGATTTCTATCCAAAGTGCGGGAGGGTTTTGGATCACCTCGTCCTTGTTCTCGGCAGCTATGACGCAAATATCCGGAATGCGGATTTTAGAACTGGATAATTGAACCCTTTGTTCCACTAGGACGTCAAACGAACCGGTTTCGATCTCCCTCTGCAGCCGCGCGGCGAGAAGTGCCTGCGTTTTGCTGTGCTTCCTCTTTCCCACGTTTCGCTCCTCGACAGCACCGTCCAGATATTCGCAATCCGGCTCATATTCGGTGCCGAGGTATTCGGCCAGGCTCACGTGAGTCGCTGTCGCCATAGAACTAGACTAGCGCCGTTTCGTTTTAAGCACGATGGGAGTACCAAAGAATCCGAAGTGCTCGCGCAAGCGGTTCACGAGCGCTCTTTCGATCGAGAAGTGAACCTTATCGGCCTTGTCGGTAAAGA
>JBJMGJ010000231.1:0-8921 GCA_045807965.1 Bryobacteraceae bacterium
CAAGAGTGGGTCATGACTTTCTTCGAGCTGCAAAATGTGGGAAAACGCTATGGGACGGTGGAGGTCCTGCGATCTATTGGTTTAAACCTTAAATCCGGGGAGTTCGTGGCGATAGCCGGACCAAATGGAGCCGGCAAATCCACGCTAGTTTCCGTTCTTGCGGGATTGATGACGCCTTCTACCGGCGAATGCCGGTTCATGGGTCGCGAGATGAAAGCCTGGAGCAGGCGCGATTTCGCGCGTCGCGTAGCCGTCATCCTTCAAGAAGGGGCCGCCGGCTTTCCGTTTACGGCAGAGGACGTGGTCTATATGGGCCGCCTGCCGCATCGATCCGGCCTGTACGAAACATCAGGCGATCGTGCAGCGGTGGAAGAGGCACTGGAGCAGACCGGAACGGCGGAGTTTCGTGAGCGCGAATTTCGCACTCTCAGCGGCGGCGAGAAGCAGCGTGTACTCCTTGCTTCCGCGCTGGCACAGCGGCCGGAAGTGTTGCTGCTCGATGAGCCCTCCGCGCACTTGGACATCTATCATCAAGTCCAACTCTATCGGCTACTGCGGGAATTAAGCACACGAGGCCTTCTGGTCATCAGCGTGACGCACGATCTGAACGTCGCGTTGAGATACGCGGATCGGTTGCTGCTCATGCATCGTGGGCACATCCGAGCAGACGGCCAGCCGGTTGATGTTGTCCGGGCAGACCTGATGGAGGAAGTCTATTCGGTCCCGATCGAAGTGCATCGCAACGGCGCGGGAAAGCCGTGGATCACTTATGGTGCGTAGGAGAAACTGGGTAGGGATCTTCGCCGGCGCTTGCGCTATATTGCTGATCTGCTTCTTTGCGGCCGTGTTGGTAGGCTCCCGGCCCGTGAGCCTGAGCCGCGCGTTTCAGGGTTTAGCGCCAGACCGCGAAATCCTCATCTATCTGCGCATACCGAGAGCTCTTCTGGCACTTTGGGCCGGAGGAGCGTTGAGCTTGTCCGGGGTGCTGTTTCAGGCGCTGTTGCGCGAGTCTTTGGCGGAAGCGTACACGCTGGGCGTGAGCGGTGGCGCATCGCTCGGAGCTGTATTTGCGATCTGCTTCGGCTGGACTGCATTCGGCGGAGTTTCCGCTGTTTGTCTTGCGGCATTTGTCGGCGCGGCGGTCGTCCTTGGTGTTGTGGTCCTTATCGCATCAGAAGGAGGCCGCATGTCATCAATGGGCTTGCTGCTCGCGGGCATCACGGTCAACAGCATTTGCGCAGCCGTCATTCTCTTCCTCTCCAACCTGTCGGGATTCATGCAATCCTTTGCCATCACACGCTGGATGGTCGGCGGCTTGGATGCACCCTCGTATCCCAGCCTCGTAGGCATCACTATCGTGCTGCTCCCGGTGTGCTTCCTTGTCTTTTGGCGCAGTAGAGAATGGAACGTGCTTGCTCTTGGAGAAGATTGGGCCACTACCCGAGGAGTTTCGACCAGCAAACTTCTGCTCTTGGGCTGCCTCAGCGGTTCTGTCTTGACCGGAACAATCACCGCTTTGACCGGGCCGATCAGTTTCGTAGGACTGATTGTTCCGCACGCAACCCGACTCTGGGTGGGCGCCGATCATCGCATACTGATTCCGGTTTCGTTTCTGATTGGCGCCTCTTTTCTCGCGCTTTCAGACGTTCTCTCCCGAACGGTTCTTGCGCCCGTCGAGGTGCCTGTTGGCGTGATTACCGCGTTTCTTGGCGGCCCGTTTTTCATTTGGCTGCTCCGGAGAAGAACGAGGAGATTGCCTTCGTGATTCTGATCGGCGGCGGAAGCAGAAGCGGAAAGAGCAGGGAATCGTTAAGACGCTTGCGTGCTACTGGAAAGCGTCTTGGATTCATCGCCACAGCACAAGCCTGGGACGATGAAATGCGAGAGCGAATCAAGCTGCACCGCGAGGAGCGTGGGGGTGAAATCGTCACCTGGGAAGAGCCACTCCGAGTTGCCGACCGGCTCCGGCAGGAGGAAGGCTCTTACGATGGCATTGTCGTCGATTGCCTCACTCTCTGGCTCAGCAACCTCATGCTGCAAGGTCAGACTGATGTTGCTCGACAAACGGAGGATCTTATTGACGCGGCCACCCGGACCGTCACGGAAGTGATTCTGGTTACCAATGAGGTCGGTTGCGGGATTGTTCCCGAGAACGGGTTGGCTCGAGAGTTTCGCGACCGCGCTGGCCGGCTCAATCAAGGGATCGCGGAATGCGCTGACGAGGTGTACTGGATGGTGTTCGGCATTGCCCTCCGAATCAAATGATCGGTAGACTACTCGGCGCCATACAATTCCTGACGGTCATAGCCATTCCCGGGAAAACCGCGACGCCAGGACGGTCAGCGCCGTTTTTTCCAGTCGTTGGAGCCTTACTGGGGGCCGTCTGCGGCTCTCTTTTTGAGCTCGGCCGCACCCCGTTTGGCGCATCGCTAGCGGCGCTGATTGCTCTGTCCATCGCCATCGCGATCACTGGCGGGCTGCATGAAGACGGACTCGCCGATTGTGCGGATGCACTGCGAGCGGGTAGAACGCGAGAGAAGATGTTGGCCATTCTTAAGGACAGCCGTATCGGGGCTTACGGTGGTATCGCTCTGATTTTAGGTATTTGCGTTCGCTGGCAGGCAATAACCCATCTGCAAGTGAATGCCTCCCTGGGTCTGGCGTCGTCGCTCGCTCTCTCGCGTTCCTCCATGGTCGTACTAGGGGCCATAACAAAGCCGGTGGGTAGCGGGTTGGGTGCTGCTTTCGCCCAAGGGCTCACGCCCGCGACTTCGGTCGTTGTGGCTGTACAAATCGTGATAGCGGCAAGTCTATGTGGATGGCGCGGAGTTCCAATGCTTCTTTCGAGCTGCGTCATTGTAGCCCTTGCGCAGACTTATTTCACACGCCGGTTAGGCGGCGTCAACGGTGACTGCCTGGGGGCAACCTGTCTGATCGTCGAGAGCGCAAACCTGCTTCTTCTTGCATGGCACTCCTCTACCTGATCCGACATGCAAGGCCGGAGGGCGCCGGAACTTTTCTTGGTCAGGAAGATCCGCCTCTCGCCCCTGGCGCCCTCGACCAAGTGGCTCAATCCCTCTCGACCTTATCGGTCAAAGCCGCGTACCTGAGTCCGTTGCGCCGCGCCGTACAGACCGCCTCCTGTCTTCGTTGCACCAGGGTCCGCCTATTTCCGGAACTTCGGGAGATCGGGTTCGGCCAATGGACCGGCAAGACATGGTCAGAGATTGAAGCGCAGTGGCCTGAACTGGCGATGCGGAAGCTGAGAGATTGGGAGCAAGTTACTCCACCGCGAGGCGAGCTTTGGACCGACTTCTCCGACCGTGTTCGGCGAGCTTGGGACCGCATAAGGGAGGGGCCGTTCCCGGCTGCAATCGTTGCTCATCAGGGGGTGAACGCGATTCTGGCAAACTTTGCCACGGGGGTCCCGGTTTGGCAATTTAAGCAAGGCTACGGCGAAATCAGGGAGGTTTCCTATAACGCTGCTTGAACAGACCGTCGCGAGCATTCCAGCTTTTCATCCGGCGCCCGAGATCACTGAACAAGTCCAAGGGCGCTGGGACTCTCTAGCCAAACCCCGCGGCAGTCTGGGACGGCTAGAGACGGAGATTGTGCGGCTGGCGCAGATTCAAGGGAACGGGTCCCCGAGTCTCGAACGTGCGGCAATCTACGTCTTTTGTGGCGATCACGGGATCACGAAAGAGAAGGTCAGTGCATATCCGCAAGCCGTCACTCGCGAGATGGTGAAGAATTTCGTCCGGGGTGGAGCTGCGATCAACGTGCTCTGCCGCCATGTTGGAATTGAAACCGTCGTTGTCGATGCCGGTGTGTGTGGTCCCAAGATCGAAGGCGTACTGGACCGAAGAATCGCTGAGGGCACCCGAAGCTTTCTCGACGGACCGGCCATGGAGGACTCGCAAGCGACCGCTGCACTCGAAGCTGGCATCATCCTGGTGACCGAAGCTGCCGGAGAGGTTGACATTGTCGGTGTCGGCGACATGGGAATCGGCAATTCAGCTTCGGCGAGCGCCCTCGTGAGCGCGTATCTGGGGATCCCGCCCGACGATTCCGTGGGAAGAGGCGCCGGGTTGGACGATGCGGGTCTCAGCCACAAGCGAACCGTAGTCGCTAAAGCGCTGACCCGCGGCGGGAACGGCCTTACAACAATGGATCCAGTCAAGGTACTTGCGCTCTTTGGAGGCTTTGAAATCGCCATGATGGCTGGCTTCGTTCTAGGTGCGGCAGCCAATCGGATACCAGCCGTGATCGATGGGTTTATCTGCACCTCGGCGTTTCTTGTTGCGCAAGCAATTTGTCCCAGTGTTTCTGATTACGTCTTTTTCGGTCATCAATCGGCCGAGCCGGGGCATGCCCCAGTCTTGAAATCTCTCGGCAGGATGCCTCTTCTTGATCTCGGACTTCGTCTTGGAGAAGGCACGGGAGCGGCGCTGGCCGTTTCGTTGCTCCGAACTGGTTTGCATCTGTATCGCGAAATGGCGACGTTTGCTGAGGCATCCGTGTCCGATAAGCATCCCGATTTCGGGGAAGGGAATTGAAAATGAGCATTGCGACCAAACGAGGCGACAACGGAACGACGGGTCTTCCGGGAGGCGTGCGTGTCTCCAAGGCCGACCGGCGGGTCGACTGTTACGGAACCATTGATGAGTTGATTTCCCAGCTCGGGTTTGCACGCTCGATCGCTCCAGATCCGGCGTTGAGAGAGTTGATCAAGCAGCTTCAGCGTGAGCTTTTCAAAGTCGGTTCGGCAATCGGTACAGCGCCGGAATCACGCAAGCCAGCTCCGGAGATTACGTCAGCGATGGTTGACGCGTTAGAAGCTCAGGTGCACCGGATCGAGGCTTTACCCGACATTCTGGGGGACTGGTCCATTCCTGGAGAAATCGCGGAATCGGCAGCCATGGATGTAGCGCGCACTGTCTGTCGGCGTGCGGAGAGGCTCGCCGTTGCGCTTTTCGAAGACCGGATTCTGACGAACCCTAGCATTCTGGCTTATTTGAACCGTTTGTCTGATCTTCTGTGGCTCCTCGGAAGGCAGCTGGAGTTGCAGGCGGGAGTCGATTCCAAGCTTCGCTCGCCCGAGCACTCTGGCCCGCGTTGGTCTCGAGCTTGGTGAGAAATACCTCGCGAATGTCACTCACGCGGATCAGGGCTGGTTATACTAGAAAGACGATCCCCGTTTAGTATGGCGCTCAGTTTATCCATTCGGATTTCAATTAGCGTGGCTCTTCGTAGCCCCGCCTGAGACCTCATAGGATCGAGTTTTTCTGAGGCCACCGGCAGGTAAGTAAAACCAGTCGGTGGCCTTTGATATTTACAGCCCTGAATCGGACGGGTCAGGCGCTTTGTGAAGGGTTGAGTAGGACAGATGAGGATTTTCACTTTCGACACGACACTGAGGGACGGCACTCAGGGCGAGTCCGTCTCTTTTTCCGTAGACGACAAGCTGCTGATTGCCGAAAAGCTCGACGAATTGGGAATCGACTACATCGAGGGCGGCTGGCCGGGCTCAAACCCAAAGGACAAAGAATTCTTTGCCCGAGCCAAGAACCTTACGCTGAAACACTCTAAGCTGACTGCATTTGGCGCTACCCGTTTTGCGAAGAATCCGGTCGAAACAGACGCGAACGTAGCGGAGTTGCTTGCTGCCGAGACTCCGGCGATTTCAATATTCGGCAAATCCTGGGATTTTCATGTTCAACGAGCGCTCGGCATCACTCTGGAAGAGAATTTAGCTCTTATCTCCGATACCGTCGGTTACCTGAAGTCGCATGGCCGTGAGGTGGTGTACGACGCCGAGCATTTCTTCGACGGCTACGTGGCTAATCCGGCTTTTGCACTGCGAACTCTGGAAGCCGCGAAGAACGCGGGTGCGGATGTTTTGTGTTTGTGCGATACGAATGGCGGAACCCTGCCCCAACGACTCGCCGAAATCGTGAGCGAGGTGCGAACGCGTTTCGACGGCGTTCTGGGGATTCATTGCCATAACGACTGCGATGTCGCCGTGGCGAATACAATCCTGGCTGTTGAAGCCGGTGTTACGCATGTGCAGGGATGCCTAAACGGTTACGGTGAGCGTTGCGGCAACGCAAACCTTTGTTCGGTCCTTGCAAACCTTGAACTGAAGTTGGGGCATACCACGGTCGGTCCGGAGAAGCTTCCCCATCTCACATCGGTCGCGAAATTCGTGGCCGAGTTGGCGAACTTGCCGTTGCGCAACGAGCAGGCATATGTAGGTGCTAGTGCCTTTGCGCATAAGGGTGGAATCCATGTGAGCGCCGTCCTGAAGGATTCCTCAACTTATGAACACGTCAGGCCGGAAACGGTAGGCAATCGCCAGCGTGTTCTTCTGAGTGACCTCTCCGGGCGTAGCAACGTCAATTACAAGCTCGAGAAGCTTGGCCTGGGAGAGCACCTCGCGAAGGACGCAAGGCACGAGCTGCTGCAGCGCATCAAAATGATGGAGCACGAAGGCTACGATTTCGAAACGGCTGAAGGCACGTTCGAATTGCTGGTTCGACAGGCTGCGCATCCTGAATTTCATCCTTTCGACGTTGTTAGCTACGAAGTCTCGACAAAGCTGGATCGCCGGGAGACGAACCGGGTCCCCGGCAGCGATGAAAGCATAACGGCGGCTACCGTGACACTGCGTGTGAATGGCGATGTGCATTCCCACACAGCCATTGGATCCGGTCCCGTTCACGCGCTGGATATCTGCCTGCGCCAATGTTTGGCCTCGGTCTATCCGGCTATTTCCCACGTTCGTCTGACTGACTATAAGGTGAGAGTGCTCGGCGGTAAGGGCGGCACTGAGTCGAAAGTCCGCGTACTCGTGGAGTGGAGCGATCACCGCATGACTTGGGCGACTGTCGGAGTCTCGAACAACGTGATCGAGGCCAGTTGGCGCGCTCTCGTCGATGCTCTTCGGCTGGAGTTGATCCGAATTCGAGAAAAGCAGCCCGGCGAATCGCAATCGCGCGACTATAGCTGGGCCGTTTAAGCCGCGCACGGGGCTTGCGGTCGAAAGCGCCAAGTACGTCGATGATCGCCCACGGTATTATCGGCAAGTATGAAAGCTGTGGTCGCGGACCAGGTCGGTGGTCCCGAAAACTTGCGCTACATTGATCTCCCGGATCCTCAACCCGCTGAGGGCGAAGCCGTCATCAAAGTCGAAGCGATCGGCGTCAACTTCATTGACGTTTATTTTCGAAAAGGGCTCTATAAAGTGCCGGAAAGTCCGATCCGGCTTGGAAGCGAGGCGTCGGGCGTTATCACGAGCGTCGGCCGAGGCGTTTCGTTGAAGGTCGGGCAACGCGTCGCTTATGCAATGGCACGTGGAGCCTACGCTGAATACGCAGCGGTCCCGGCCAAACTTATCGTGCCGCTACCTGATTCGGTAAGCTTCGAAGACGCAGCCGCCATCATGCTCCAAGGCATGACCGCTCACTACCTGTTGCATTCCACATTCCCACTCCAATCGGGCCAGACCTGCCTGGTACATGCCGCGGCAGGTGGAACGGGTCTCCTGCTGGTTCAGATCGCGAAATTGTTGGGTGCCACGGTGCTTGGTACTGCTTCAACCGAAGAGAAAGCGCAGCTGGCAAGGGAAAACGGTGCAGATCATTTGATCCTGTACACGGAGAGTGACTTCGTCGCCGAGACGAAGAAGCTGACCGGCGAGCGCGGAGTAGATGTGGTCTACGATTCGGTGGGAGCCGATACCTTCGCCAGAAGTCTCGAATGCCTGCGTCCACGCGGGATGATGGTGAGCTTCGGAAATTCGAGCGGTCCCGTTGACCCTGTTGAGCCGCTTACACTCAGCCAAAAAGGCTCACTATTTCTGACCCGCCCGAACCTGGCGAACTACATCAGCGACGCGGCGGAGTTAAACTGGCGCTCTTCCGATCTGTTCAATTGGATTGATTCAGGAAAGCTCAAAACACGTGTCTACAAGGTTTATTCACTTCGAGAAGCGGCTGCAGCGCACCGTGATCTCGAAGGGCGCAAAACATCCGGCAAGCTGCTGTTGAAACCGTAACGTGGATACCTCCCAAACTTCCGAATTTTCCGAACGCCGGTCCAGGCTCTTGCCGGTTCTCGGCGAAGCACGAGCGGACGCTTTCGTGACCAGCTACCTTCCGAACTGCCGGTACCTCAGCGGGTTTACCGGCAGCAATGCGACGCTTCTGTTAACGAACAGCCGCGCCATTCTCTTTACCGATCCTCGTTACGAACTGCAGGCGCCGCAAGAGGCGGATTGCGAGGTTCGCATCGTGAAGGGGCCGTTGGTGAAAGAGGTTGCCAAATGGGTAACGCGCCTGAAAATCGGCTCGCTCGCTTTTGAATCGCAGCACATCACCTTTGAGGCCCAGAAGTCATTGAAAGAGGCCGTGCCGCAGGTTCGGTTGAAGCCCTTGGCGAATGCCGTCGAGAAGCTTCGGATGGTGAAGTCGGAAGCGGAAATCGAAGCCATTCGAGTTTCGGTGGAGCTGAATTCCAAGGCGTTGGATCATTCTCTTCGACGTTTCAAGCCTGCCATGACAGAGATGGACCTGGCCGCCGAAATCGAATACCGGATGCGCAGACTTGGCGCTGAGAGGCCCTCCTTCGAGACCATTGTGGCCGCGGGAGAACGCAGCGCACTTCCTCACGCTCGTCCCACCAATAAAGCCATTGGGACGGATCACTTATTATTAATTGATATGGGTTCGAGTGTCGCTGGATATGCCAGTGACATGACGCGAACTTTTGCTGTAGGCAAGCTGGATGGAAAAACCCGGCGCATGTATCGTGCCGTTCTGGAGAGCCAGCTTGCAGCCATTGACGCAATTAAACCGGGAGTGTTGTGTGGCGGTGTGGACGGGGCTGCGCGTAAAGTTCTGCGCGGCTATGGCCTCGATCGA
>JBJMGJ010000232.1:0-4793 GCA_045807965.1 Bryobacteraceae bacterium
AAGACGCCCGGCGAGAAGCCCAGCGCTTTCACAGAGATAGGGCGCCACCCTTACGCGCGACGTGACAGACAGAATTCACCGGTGTCAATTATTGACCACACCGCTGGAGCCGAGGCGTGATAGGCGATTGAACCACATGCCCCAGTACTCGTGCAAAGCCGTTTCGGAAATCGACAACGCATGCGCCCGGGGGAAGTAGTATTCGGGTCGACGAAAAGCCCATCCGGTATTCGGGGCAGGCGTCAGGTACGCCACAGGCACCGGCACAAGTTCAGCTTGGCAAGGAGCACTCACAAGCATTGCGCGCGGCATGTGATACGCAGAAGTGACAACCAGTACTCGTTTCCAATTACGTTCGGCAGCAAGAAGACGTAGATTTTTAGCTTCGGAGTCAGTGTTCCACGTCCTTGGCGTCACGAGAATTGCGCCTTTTGGTAAACCACGACGAATTGCCTCATCGCGGAGGATTTCACCCTCGTCCGGACCACCTTCATACCGTTCGGGACCTCCGCTGAACACGACTAGTGGAGCTTTCATGGAGACATAGAGCGCGAGCGCCTTCTCGAATCGATCAGCCGCGTCGTTCCACTCGGGGTTCCCCGTTCCGTAATCGCGAAGAGTGAGCATCCCTCCAAATACAAAGATGGCATCTGCGCGTGGGCAGTCCGCGGGATTTCGGTGGGCGTACCGATCTTCCAATGACCGCATCACTGAATCGGCCGTGACCGGAACGCCGAAGCCATACAGAATCATCAATGGGAACAGAACGAATAACCGACGGGCTGAACCCAGGGCGGCGACCACCAGCAGGAGCATTGATACGCCAAGTGGCATTATCAGAGCCGGCAGGCACGTAAGTAGCACAGAACCAGGCATACTTCCATATCGGATGCCAGATACGGTGTCAACAGCCAAAGCTCCTCAGACAAAAGTGAAACGGCCCGGTCGCCAGATGGAAGATGTCCAGCTCAGCAAAGGCCACTCAACTTGGTGCCTTGCGCAAAGAGCCCCGTCGATCGCCTGGATAGGTAGGTAAGTAGTATCCAATAGCATGCTTTCGAGTATTTCCCTAGAACTAGCCGTCGTCATGCCAACATCATTCTCAATCTGCCGGGACCAGTTTACGTCTAGCGAGGGCTTCCAGAAAGAGAGACTTAGCCGCTTAGCTTGCAACCATTGACTCTTTTGGCATGCTCCGACCGCCTTTTAGAATAGTGGCCTGAAATTCTAGCGGGTATAAGTCAATCATTTATCCCGCCATTCAGTTTCATTCTAAGGTGTCAAGGTGGAGTACGAGTAGCTTTCTATCCGCGTTGACGCAGTATACGGCGGTTGCTAGATTCAAGTCAGACAACGACACGTAATTGTGAACGGATCACCGAACCGGAATTCTGCGGAACGAAAAAGGCAGGCCTGTGATTCCGAATTGTGTCGTTACCTACCCGATTAATCGGGACAGAAAGTGGATCTGAGGAAATGGGCGAAGCCTCTGTAGGCAGCTACAGTATTCATAAAATCTCCCCCGCAGCACTAGCATGGACCCGGGACGGCCAAGCCGAAATGAGTTGGTACGCATTGAAAGTGAGATGCGGTGGAGAGGTGAATATCATGAAAGCCCTCGAGCTTCGTGGCTATTTACCATACTGTCCGATGCAGCGACAACGGCGCCGATATAGCGATCGTATGAAAATCGTATCCGTCCCGGTCTTTCCGGGCTATTTGTTCTGCCAGTTCGACGTCCAGCGAAAGCTTCCCATTTTGAGCACACCTGGCGTTGATTACATCCTCGGTGCGACAGGTCCGACGGCGATTCGGGAGAGTGAAGTCGAAAGTATTCACAGAATGGTGGAGGCGGGAGCGCAGGCTGAACCTAACTTTGTGCAGGGACAGCGCGTGATAGTGGTACACGGCGCGCTCGAAGGAATCGAGGGAGTCCTCGTCCGGGATGAGCAGGGTGGTGGGAAACTCGTCGTGTCCATCACTCTACTGAATCAGTCCGCCTCTTTACGCATAGATCGAGACGCGATCTGTCTTTCCGAGTTGAAGGCATAGTTCATCAAGATCAAACATTATGGAATTCACTTTTTCGCCGCACGACAGTGCATCTGAAGCACACAACCGATGCAAGATTATCAGCTTTCGCGTATCGGACGACGAGTACTGCGCTGTCGAAGCGGCAAGCAGACGTCACGGATTCAGGAGCGTGGCCCTGTTCGCCCGTTGGATCATTCTCACGGAAAAGATCGATGATCCAGCTCAGACGCCAGTGGACTGTGACATTAACCGGCTTTGGCGGCGTGTCGAGGCGCTGATGGCGGCACTTGAAGGTTTAATGGGGCAAATGAGCTCGGTTCGAGACACAATTCAGGCGTGATCGGGCTGCCCAGTGCAGAGAGATAGTCGATGACAACACATTTTTGGAGAGTTGCATGAGAGTTCTGACAAGTTTTGTGATGAGTTTGCTGTTCAGTGCCTGGTATGCGTTTGCTGCCCCAGGAGAGCCGGCCGCGCGCGGCTATGTTTTAGCCGCGGACGATGCCGTAACCATTCATGTTGCCGATATTCCGGAACTGGATTCGAAAGCACTCGGTATCGTTCGTGTCGACCATCAAGGTAACATCCGGATTCCGCTCGCAGGACGAATTCAGGCGGCGGGATTCACAGTGGAGGGCTTGGAGAAAGAGATTGCAGCTCACCTTTCGAACTTGATGAACGAGCCTCAAGTGTCCGTAGCAGTGGCCGAGTATCGAAGCCATCCAGTATCCGTGCTGGGATCGGTGCGAAGCCCCGGAGTTTATCAGGTCAGCGGTCGCAAGACGCTTTTCGAGGTTCTTTCGTTAGCAGGAGGCCTCAACCCGGACGCGAGCAACAAGATTAATCTGACCCGGCAGGTTGCAGCCGGTACTTTGCCACTTCCCAACGCCACTAAGGACAAGACTGGCGATTTTTACATCGGCGAGTTGAATGTGCGTAGCGTTATGGAAGCTAAGAATCCACAGGAGAACATTGAGGTCCTCTCGAATGACGTCATCACAGTTCCGAAAGCGGAACTGGTGTACGTAGTCGGTGCGGTCAAGCGCCCTGGAGGTTTCCCGCTTGCGGAAAAAGAGGGCATTTCAATACTGCAGGCGGTCTCGCTCGCCGAGGGTTTAGACCGAGTCGCGGCAGCAAAGCGCGCCCGTATCCTCCGGCAGGTTGCTCCCGGCAGCCAACGCACAGAACTGAACATCAATGTAGGAGAAATCTTAGACGGCCGAGCGCAGGACATCGCATTGCGGGCGAACGACATCCTTTTCATCCCCACCAGCGTGGCAAAGAGTGCTTCCATACGTGCCCTGGAAGCCGCGCTTCAAGCTGGTACGGGAATCGCGATTTACGGCCGATAAGGACAGAGAGATTCAGGTCATGAGCAAAGAATTACTTACAACGACCCCCGACTGGGTGGCCGTTCCAGCGACTCGGGATACCGCGGTTCTCCCACCGGAGTTTTTAGCCGAGCCGCAGTCTGGCAGCATTATCGATTATTGGCGCGCTTTGGCCCGGAGCAAAAAGGTACTAGCGATCTGCAGTACGGCCGGATTAGCGCTCGGTCTCGGCGTGGCGTTTTTGCAGCCCGCCGCATATCGCGCAAACAGCTCACTTGAAATCCAGGATGTCAAAACTGACGCTTCAAAGATCCTGAGCCCAACCCCCGAGACGGCGGCAACGGATCCTCTCGCTGACATTCAGACGCAAATCAAGATATTGCAGAGCCGGACTCTGATGGAGAATGCTCTTTCAAAGCTGAACATCAAGTCGGAACGGGGTCTCGCGCCGCATGCCGACGAGAGATCGATTTGGACGCGGTTCTTTGAATCGGCGCCGACCGAAGACAAACAAGAAACACTGGTCGAGAAGGCTTTGAAGAGCCTGAAGGTCACTGAGTCGGGGCAAACGCGCATCGTAGATGTGTCCTTCGAGGGGAGCGATCCCGCTCTTGCTGCGCGCCTGGTTAACGCATTGACAGCGGAATACATTGAACAAAATCTGAAGGCTCGCTGGGAGATCAACCACCGCACGTCGGAGTGGCTAGGTGGCCAACTCGACGAGCAGCGCGCCAAACTTCGCCAATCGGAAGACGCCCTCCAGGCCTATGCGCGCCAGAAGGGATTGATGTACACCGGAGAGAAACAGAGCGTATCCGAAGAGAAGCTTCGTCAGCTGCAGGCGGAACTTTCGAAGGCTCAAGCCGACCTTATGGAGAAGCAGTCGCGCTCAGAAATTGCGCGCGCCGCAAATCTGGAGACGGTGCCGGAAATCTTAAACGACAACAACCTCCGTTCGATGGAGTCGACGTTAACTGATCTGCGTAGACAGGAAGCCCAGTTGGGCGTGACATTCAAACCGGATTACACCAAAGCGAAACAGCTTCGCGCAGAGATCCAGGCCCTCGAGGCAGCCGTGGGAGCAAAACGCAAGGTGATCGCGGACCGCATTGACAACGAACTGCAGGAATCGCAACGCCGCGAGCAGTTGTTATCGGCGGCATACGCCCGCCAGACTCACGTGGTGACGGACGATTCTGAGAAATCGATTCAGTATGACATGTTGAAACACGAGGTGGACACAAATCGTCAGATTTACCAAGCGATGCTACAGCGGGTCAAAGAATCGACGATAGCCTCGGCCATGAAAATCACCAATGTCCGTATCTTGGATCCCGCGAAGCCGCCAAACCGGCCCGACAAGCCGAATTTTCCCGTCAATGCTGGGGCTGGACTCATGGCGGGACTTGTGCTGAGCATTATGTTTGT
>JBJMGJ010000233.1:0-22523 GCA_045807965.1 Bryobacteraceae bacterium
AGCGGATCTGCCCGTTCTTTCCCGGTACGTGAGCTGGTACTGCTGTGGACGGATAGCAACGGCAATCGTTGGGAACCGCTGCGGGTATTCACCCTGAAAAGGGGGGCGCGAGAGTTTCTAGCTACGGTTGGGAATCGAACATAGGAAGTTGCTCTGCGGCCGCAAGAGCACTCCGAAGTGCCTTCTTGTTACCTGGCGGCGCGGGTCGTCCGACCACGCCTCGGCACTCGGCATCAAGCAAAGCGGAGCGCGGTACGAACACACGCTGGCGGGTCGAGGAAGCTTTCGGCGGAATCAGAAGGTAGCCCTCTTGCGGCCAATCGAGCAGATTGTGCGGCAAGACGCCATCGAGCTTTTCCCCATCGCGAAAAGTAAACCTGGTCCATAAACCAGGCAGCTTTGGCCGGCGTTCGAATAGCGCATCGACGGTAAACAGGTCGGCCTTGCCACCCTCACTGACAAAGCAGATGGCCTTGATCTCAGCAGGGACGAGCGGCTGGAGCGTACCGCCCTGTGTAATCACTTCAAGCGGGCCGGCCGACAGCGAACCGCTGGCGAACCCTTCGATCGGGAGACGGTCGAAGCGATACAAGAACACGCGTTTCCCGGTGATAAACGTCAATGAAATAAGAGTTTTAAGAGGATGTTCCAAACATCTTCCGCGACATTGTATCATTGATCAGAATGGAGCCTTCTCTTAGTCTCGCCGCGAAGAGAAGCGCATATCTACATTTTTGCCAGACTGAAAAAGGCCTTTCGCGGAACACGCTCGATGCTTATCGGCGTGATTTGCAGCATTTAGAGCGTTTCCTTGGTGGAACAACGCTCGACACCGTCGATCTGCCGACCCTCCGCAACTACCTTGACCACCTCCGGGAAAGCGGATTGTCGAACCGCTCAATTGCCAGGCAAGTCACTGTAATCAAGGGTCTTTTCTCGTTTCTGCTGGACGAGAATTTGCTCCTGAGTAACCCGGCGGAACTGCTGCTGGCTCCGAAGCTCGGAGCACCTCTCCCCAAGTTACTCGGCGCGGCTCGCCTGAACAGCCTCATGCAAGCTCCTGAACTGGATAAGTCGACCGGGGTAAGAGATCGCGCCATGATTAGCCTTCTTTATGCAACCGGGATCCGGGTCAGTGAACTGGTCGGTCTTCGCGTCTCTGATCTCGATGAAGATGAGGGCGTGCTACGGGTCGTGGGAAAGGGTGACAAGCAGCGCCTGGTGCCGGTGGGTCGGGAAGCGCTAGCCGCTGTTGGTGCCTATCGCCGCGATGAACGGCCTGTTCTCCTCAAAGGACGGGCTAGCCCGTTTCTGTTTGTGACGGCGCGTGGAACGGGAATGACCCGTCAAGGATTTTGGAAGCTCCTGCGCATCCACGGAAAATCCGCCGGCATCTTCCACGCGCTTAGTCCCCACGTCCTGCGCCATACCTTCGCCACGCACTTACTTGAAGGAGGCGCCGATCTGAGAAGCGTCCAGCTCATGTTGGGCCACGCTGATCTCGGCACAACACAGATCTACACACACGTTATGCAAAGCCGCTTGCGTGAAACAGTCGATCGGCATCACCCTCGAGAAACACGTCGACGGACGTCGTTCGCGCGCGGCGCCAAGCAGGTTAGGAGCTAAGTAGCCATGAGTGACTACATGTTCATGCTCGATAGCCACCTCAGCGGAGAGCAGACCCAGGCAGTCTCGCTGGTGCGGGATGCGGCCGAAGAAGCCGGGTTGAATCTCTTCCTGACAGGCGGGGCCATGCGCGACATGATGGCGGGTTTCCCTATTCGCGATCTCGACTTCACCGTCGAGGGACCGGCATTGAAACTTGCGAAATCGTTAGCGGAGACAAAAGGCGCTAAGATCATTTCCACAAACGAAGGACGGAGATCGGCCGAAATTCTCCTGCCGGGCAATGTACAAGCCAGTATCTCGATGGCGCGGGAGGAGAAGCACCACAGGCCTGGCAGCAAGCCCCACGTCGAACCGGGGTCCATTCACGATGATCTGCGGTGCCGCGATTTCACGGTCAACGCTATCGCACTCTCGCTCGGAAAAGCGTCGCGCGGTCTTCTCCTCGACCCCTGCAACGGCCTTGGCGATCTGGCGCGCAAGGAGCTCCGGGGAGTAACAAACCACATCCTGTACGATGAACCCGCGCGGATCCTGCGCTTAATCCGGTTCCGGACAAGGCTTTCGTTCACGATCGACGAGCGGCTGGCCGCGCAATACAAAAACGCCCGGGAAGCCAAACTCGAAGCAAAAATCAGCCCCTCGATGCTCGAGAGCGAACTTCATCGAATCGCGTTCGAACCGCTTGCGGCCGACATCGTCAAAGCTCTCGATGACGAGGGGCTCCTGTCCCTCTTCTCTCCGGCTCTCGCCGGAGCAAAGCTGAATTTTTCCTCACTCGCCAAGCTGCAGAAAACGCTGCAGGCAGTCCCGTACGGATTGCGGATTTCTGTCGACTACTACGTGCTGTTTCTCGCTTTGCTCTTCGAGAAGCTATCGGGGAAAGAACGGAATCAGATGATTGCCGCCGTTGGCCTGGAAAAGAGTGTTGCCGACGCAGCCCAGAAGCTCGAAAGCCGCGTCGCCAAGTTCGAAAAGGATTTGGCGGCAGCCAAGATCAATCGGCCCTCCGCTCTGTACGCCCTGCTCTCCAAGGTCCCGGGCGAGGTCCTCATCTACGCATCCATGAAGTCCACCCAGCGTATTGTCGCCGACCGGCTGAAAAACTATTTCCAGAAGTATCTGCCGACAGCGCAGGAGGTTACACCCGCCGATGTCATCGGGCAGGGAGCGCAACCTGGTACGGCCAAGTTCGACAAGATCTACAAAGAGCTGGTCGCGGCAAGGTTGGATGCGCGCCCGAAGAAGCCAGTGATCGTGGAGGAACCGCCTCCGCCACCCCCGCCGCCGCCCGGGCGTCGCAGCGCCAGCAGCTTCGGGCGATAATTGACCGGATTTCTCGCCCTAGCAGGTGAGATTTCATCGAATGGCGCGCTAGTCTATAGAGTAGATGGAGAAAGCACGTCCTGCGGCGGAGCAGGCGAAAATCGACGCCAATTATCTTCGCGGTACCCTTCGGGCGGAACTGGACAACTCAGAGGAGATGTTCTCAAAGCCCGCGATCGGTGTGCTGAAGTTCCACGGAATCTATCAGCAGGATGATCGCGATGCTCGAAAGGCTGGTCCGAAACAATATACCGCGATGGTCCGCGTGGGTGTGCCTGGCGGGGTTCTCACGGCTGAGCAATACCTGACACTAGACCGCCTGGCTTCGGTTGCAGACGAATCGCTGCGAATCACGACCCGGCAGGATATCCAATACCATCACGTACCGAAAAGCCGCGTTCGCGAGATGATCCAGGGCCTAAACAAGAGCTATCTGGGCACCCTCGCGGCGTGCGGCGACGTCGTGCGTAACACGATTGCGTGTCCCGCGCCATTCGAGAGCGAGAACCGGCGTGATATACAGTCGGTCGTCACGTTTATTTCGAAGACGCTTAAACCGAAAACCACCGCTTACTACGAGATCTGGCTAGGCGGGGAAAAGGTGGCCGATGTCTCGAAGCCGGAAGGCGAAATTGAGCCACTTTACGGCCCTACTTACCTGCCCCGTAAATTCAAGATCGGCTTTGCTTTCGAAGGCGATAACACCACTGACCTGTACGCCAACGATATTGGCGTGGTGCCCCACTTCGAAGATGGGGAACTGAAGCGGTTTACGATCCTGGCCGGCGGCGGAATGGGGCAAAGCAACGGAGTGAAGGGCACCCATCCGAAACTGGCAGAACCGATCTGCACGATCGGCCCTAGTCGTGAAGAACTGCTCGAAGTTTGCTCTGCAATCGTTACTATCCATAGGGATTTCGGTAATCGAACCAACCGAAAATTCGCCCGTTTGAAATACGTCCTGGACGACTGGGGCGTGCCTAAATTCAAGGCAGAACTCGAATCCCGGGTCGGGCGGGCGCTTGCGGCTCCAGAGCCTCTGGTATGGACTCGTGCGGACGACTATCTCGGGTGGCACGAACAGTCCAAAGATGCGTCCGGCAGGCCAGTCTGGTTTGTCGGGGTTCGGATCCTCAGCGGTCGCATCAAGGACTTCAACGACAGGCACCGATTCCGGTCTGGATTGCGCGAAATCGTTCAACGTTACGGGCTGGAAGTCCGACTCACCTGCCAACAGAATCTCTACCTGTGCGGAATCGCAGACGAGAAGAAGCAGGAGATCGCCAACTTACTGGCTGCCTGCGGATTGGCGGATCCCGCTACCCTGCCTCCAATCCTCCGGTACGCTATTGCCTGTCCGGCGCTCCCCACTTGCGGCCTCGCGCTCACGGAATCGGAACGCGTCATTGCAAAGCTATCGGCGGAAGTGCAACGCGAATTGACCTGGGCCGGACTTCCCGACGACATCGTTCACCTTCGAACCAGCGGCTGCCCGAACGGCTGCTCACGGCCTTATACTGCCGAAATCGGGATTGTGGGAATGAGCGTGGACATGTACACCATTTACCTGGGCGCTTCCTCAATGGGTACGCGGCTCGGCACCGTGTACGCTCAAGGCGTTCGCGGCGCTGACATTGCCCCTCGTCTTCGACCGGCATTCGACCTCTTTAAGGCTGAGAAAATGGCAGGTGAGACGTTCGGCGACTTCTGTTTTCGCGTGGGAATGGAAAATCTAGCCCAAGAGGCTGTACCGGTGGGTTCGCCGGCCTAAGTTCGTAGCGGCCGTTCTTAATCGCTGGCTAAGGCAACAGTGCTGGGCTGCCTTCTGGCGCGATTCACGTTTTGCAAGTGGATAACCGGGCTGATCCGGCTCATCACGGCCATGACGTTCGTGGCGTATTCCTCATTCGGATTGTAGAGGTGAAGCTTCCCCTCCACATCGCGGTTGCGATAGAGCGGGCTTCTGCCCAACTTATACGCGACTTCGTGAATGCCGGCTTTGAGCGTGGTAAACAGATGATCGCCGTTTGCCCAACCGAAAATATTGTTGTTTTTGTAGGCTTTGCCGCCGCCGGATTCAATGACGGCAATGCTAGGCAGGAGACGCCAATCGAGCCCGTTTTCGTCGGCAGCCCGGACAAACTCTGCTGAAAGGTAAGAGACCGGGCAGCGGAGGCTCGCGAAAAACCGCTTCAGCCGTTCAGTTCGAGGATCGGAGGATGGTGAAGCCAGCGACGAACGCCGTACCGATGCCTTTACGTTCGGTGTACTCCCGGCCTTCTCTACGCAGATGCCCATGGGCAGAATGAACAACCCGAGAACCACCATCATCTGCTTAGACGCAAAAGGCAGGTTTGTCCCGATTAGTCCATAACCGAGCTTCATAGGGTTATTGTATCAGCTTTATACACTATTCCCTACGGGTATAAGCCGATCCCCCAGTGCGAGCGTTGGGGTTGTGCGAGGAGCGAGTTTTACAACTTGGCTGGCGCCGAAGGCGCTTCAGCCATCACCGCAAGAGTCGTTCTGGGAAACGCAAACTTACGCCCGAACTGATCGATGACATTGATCTGGCAGTCGTATTTGCCGGGTTTCAACTGCGAGACCGGCACCTGGAGCCATACCGGCAAGGTTCCCGGCCGCTTTTCACTCAAACGGTTAGCGCGCACGGCAGGCGTTTCAAAGACTTTCTTGCTTTCCTGGTAGAGGGCGAGGCTTGCCTGGACATTCGCCCTTCGGAAGTTCTCCGGGAGGAAGTCGGGAATCGTGGGGTCATAGACTTCCAGGTAGACCAGCATGTTCTGACCCGGGCGAAACACTCGCGTCACGCTCGGGACGAGTTTTTGACCGTTGTCGACGAGCGGATTAACAGCGAGCGCTTTTTTGTCATTTTTGACACCGGCGACCTGTTGCGAAATCGGATCTCGCTGATTGCTGAGGACGATGGAACTGACCTGTAACGCCTTACCGACCGCAAGATCAGGAACGGTGAAAGAACCCTCAAACGTTCCGACTTTCCCCTCACCGTTTTCTCTCGCAACAAAACGAAGCTTGTACCGGCCGGGGGTCAGCGTGGCTCCCGTATCGTACTGGATGTTTTTTCGGACCACTTGCCCAGCTACATCGCTGGCGACTTTCAGAGGGATGGTGTCGCGCACCGTAGAGGCGGGACGGTTTCGGGCATCGAAGACTTCGGCAATGAAATCGAGTTCCGTCGCTTGCTTCGCCCCTTTACTGTGGAAGGCCAGAGCCGATCCCGGGATCTTCACGGAGATGGGAACGAAGTATTTCGCCTTTTCCAACCGGAAGTAATCGATCTCGACGGAGATCGGCAGATCCGTAACGGGGTTGTCCGACATGAGCGCTTGCGATAACTGGGATTCCTTGTCGACGTCGCGCATGCGTGCGAACGTGGTGGGCCCGTAGTAACCTTGCCGGTAATCCAGCTTGGCATGCAGGTCCGCCGCCTTTGGTCCAAGTTTTACCTGGATTCGGCGGTAGCGCCCATCCTGCGCGATGTTAGTACTAACGTAAGAGAGTACGTAGTAGCTTGAGAAGTCTTGCTGAACCTGACGAATGCCGCTCGCAAGATCATTGGAATCGAGCAGAGCCTTTCCGCCCGTATCCATGGCAAGAGACGCCAGGGTCTCCTGCTGGTTGTTGAAGTTATCACGCTGGGATCGCTGGCCAGACCCGTTGAATAAGCCATTGCCGGAGGCTCCCGCCTGGGTTGCGTCCCCCCCGGGAACCAGTGCCGAAAGGCCCCGTGCGTCGATAGGATAAAACGCGACATTGGACCGCACCGCCGTATTGACGGTTGCCCGCAGCTGAGACTGGTTGTCGACGCCACTCTTCTGGATGCCGCTCGAAAAATAGATGAGCGCTTTCTTCTCAGGATACTGGCCGAGCTTTCGCGCCGCATCTTCGAGCGCGGCCAGTTTGAGATCCGCGTTGAAGATGTTGAATTCGCTTTCATCCGCGGTAAAGTTGCCGCTCGTGTCCTGATCGTCCGGACCCGTAGCGGCTGCATCCGCGTTCTCGCTGGACTCGCCGATGCGGAATTTGTTGATTGTGGCGATCAGAAGGTCTCGGTCCGAAGTGAAGTCAAGGGCCGTCTTGAGTTCACTACCGTACGTCATGATCGAAACGGTGTCGCTCGCCGTCATTTGTGTACTCAGAAATTTTATGGCCGCCTCCTTCGCTCGAATCTGTTCCGCCGGTTGCATGGAACCAAAATCGAACAGGAGGATCATCAACCGTCTGTCCTGATACTTCGAAAGCATGCTGCTCCGAAGGCTTGCTTTTTCGGCATCGGGATTGTAGCCCTTCGGGGCGGACGGTTCTGCCGGCGCCTGATCGGCGGGAGGAAGAACCCTGTCCGTCAGATGCTGCAGATCGACCGCCTGAAGCCGCTGTAGTTTCCCGTCTTCGAAAAGTTGGAAGTCATCTTTAGTCAGGTTTTCGATCGGTTTGCCGTTGCGATCTAACACGGTTACATTGACTATGACAACACTCGTGGTAGTCGAGAATGTGGCTCGGGGCGGCGGTGCCTGGCCGAGCAGCGGCACCACGATCAGAACCAGTGATAGCAAGCAGGACCAAAGCGGTTTCAAAATCTGAACCTCACGACCGCATCTAACGTACGCATCGAACCCGCTGCACTGGGCAGGGCGTAGTTTACGGAATTCACAACGGTGTAGTAGCTCGTGTAGTTCACGTGATTCAGTACGTTATTCGACTCGACCCTGAACTCGACGCGGCGTCGCTCGGAAAAGCCAAAAGAGCGACCGAAGGAGAGGTTCAGATTGAACAAACCGGGTCCGGGAATGGTGTTTCTCGCTGCGTTTCCGAAGGTGCCGGTCACCGGCACCGTGAAAGCATCCAGGTTGAAGAGGCCAGTTCCGAGATCAATCGGCTCGCCCGTAGCTTCCGCTCGTCCGCTTCCCGTTCCGCCCGTCTGAGCGAGTTTCTGGGAGTTGCCAAGCACCCGAGCGGTGAGCGGATTGCCCGTTTGAGCGGTAATGCCCCCGTTGATCTGCCAGTCTTTCAATAACCGTCCGGTAAAGCTGTCAGCCGCCATATGGTTGCCGGGACCGGCCACCGGAGACGTCCAAACGAAATTCGCCGAGAGCTGATGGCGCACATCGAAGCTCGACAAGCCGCGCTCTGCCGAAAGGTCGAGCCAATTCTGCGCAACCGTATTTCCCGCCCCGCCGAAAGTCGAGGAATCGTCGATCGACTTAGCGTATTGATAAAACGCGTTCAATGAGATGCCTCTGTTGAAGCGCCGGACCAGACGTATGTGGCCGGCGTGGAAGATCGAATTGCCATCAGATTGGTCGAAGGTAAATCCCACCGCGTTCCCGAGCTGGTTGCGCTGGGCAAGGGTTAGCGTGCTTCCCTGATTCGGCGTCGTTCGGATGTCGAGACGAGTTCCCTTCGTGCCAAGGTATCCAATTTCGAGGAAGAAACCACCGGCAAAATCGCGCTGCAAAGAAGCGTTCCAGGTGCCGGCATAAGGTGTTCGGTAGTAGCGGTCTACTGCGAACGTATTGGCTATGTCGTTGGCCGAAAGGCTCGTAAACGCGTTCAGGATAGTCAGGGGCCGAGTCGCGCTGGTGTTGATGCTGCTCGAGACTGCGAACGGTGGCTGCTGGGCAAGCATGTTCGTGAATTGCGTGTAGACTTGCCCGTTGTAGTAGATGCCATAACCTGCCCGGAAAAGAGTGGACCGCTTAAACGGCAACTTCCAGGCAAGAGCAAGCCGAGGAGACCAATTGTTGCGATCCGGATCGATCAGGCCGCCGGGGAATTCGCCCGTGTAGGGTCCCGGAACAGAAGGCGTCACCCGCGAGACATTGCTGTATCCGGGTGCGATATCGAGATTCGCTTCACGCCCATATTTCTCAGCGAAGGGCGAGAAATACTCGTACCGCACTCCCAACGTCAGCGTCAGGTTCGGCTTCAACTTCCATTGATCTTGCGCGTAGAAGTTCATCTGGTTCTGCCGGAAGTAGTTGCTGTACTGGCTGTATTGGATGGAGCTCGATTGGGGTGCGTCGAGCAGCAGATCCGCAAGGTCATACCCAGTTCCCGTCAGTGGTTGACCGTTCGCACCGAGCTGGCTGGTCGCCAAACCAGTAAAGTTCAGTGTTCCACGCCCGTTCGTGGACGTTTGCGCACTTTGATCGGAGCGGGTGTATCCGTATCCAAACGTCAAGGAGTGCAGCCCTTTCGACCAGCTAAGGCTCTGACTCACTCCTTGGCTCTGATTGCGATTTAATGTCGGGTTGCTATCGCTCAGCGATCCGAAATTCGTGAAATTGAGGGTAGGCGGTCCGGCGTTCAACGGATTCGTTGAAATACCCTGGATGTTCAGTTCTGCTGCGACGTTCGGGATCAGTGAGAAATAGGGAACGATCTCGTTGTAGTTGCGGTTGAATCGGACCTGCGTGGTCAGCACCGACTTCGTCGTGAGATTGCGCGTCCACTGGAGCTGCGTGCTTAAGCCGTACCCGTTTGTATCGTCCGAGTAGCCGAAGGCCTGCGCGGTGGTGCCATCCCGGCGTTGATACTGGACGTTCAACGCAAGCCGGTCCTTCGCTGTGACGCTTCGCTGAAGTCTGACGCCGAGGTTGTCGGAATTAGACGCTTGTGCCGTTTCGTATTGGTAATTGTTCGTCAGCCCGGTTTGATTCGGCGCTGGATAAAACTGAAGAAGACGCAGCGCAGCCGGATTAAGCCGGTTCACAGGAATCGCATTGTTGGGGAAAGCGAACCTCGTACTCGGATCGAAGATCGCGACGGGCGCACTCGTCGCCGACGTGCCCAGCGACTGAATCGATTGCGAGAAATCTCCGTTTCTCTGGGACGCGGTAGGCACTGTTTGGGTGAACAAGCGCGGAGTTCGCGATCGAGTACCGAAATACGTCACGAAGAACTGAGTCTTCGGATCATGCGCGAGCTTGGGGATCACAAGTGGGCCGCCAAAAATCAGACTGAAGCGGCTTTGAGCGTATGCCGCCTGGGGAATGTCAAGACCGTTGATTGAGAAGGGCTGAGCGTTGACAGCGGAGTTTGTAAGTGTGAAAGACGCCTGTCCATGAATGCCCTGATTTCTTCTGCGCCGGTTTCCAAAGGTCGCGCCGGCCACTTGGCCCGGCCGTCTTTCGCCTCTCGCGCCGGGACCGCCTTGGCCGCCTCGGCCACCGAAGCCTCCTGGACCGCCTCCAAATCCACCTCGTCCGCCAAAACCGCCGCCGAATCCACCACCTGCCGGGACCGCTGCTCCCGAGACGGCTCCAGGCACGCCGGGTGCTTCAGTTCCTCCCGCCGCACCCGCACCGAGCTGTTGCCCCGGACCGCCAAACGGGTCGGGACCTCCCATCCGCATATCCGGACCGGAATCCGCCTGACCGCCCGGAGCCATTCCCGGACTCAAACTGCCGGACACCAGGAACGATTCATTGCCGTTTTCCCCGCCAGCCGAAGCCGTCGGTGCAGCCGGATTTTGCGCGTTCAGCTCATTCTGAAGTTCTTGATCCGGTATCTGGTTGGCATTCGTATTGTTTGCGGTCGATGGCGCGTCCGCATTCGGCGGGCCGCCGGTTCCTTCTCTGCGCGGAATCGGACCGTTCGTTCCTCCGCCAGTTCCCGCTCGCGGAAAACCGCCTCCCCGGCCGAAGCCCTGCCGCTGTTCTGGACCGCCCGCCCCCTGGCCCATGCGGCGAGCAAATTGGGGCTCCGCCAAGTTGAGCTCGAGATTGAGAGGACCGGGCGCGGCGCCGAAATCAACATCTTTCTTCAACGTTTCAAACCCGAAGATCTCGACCTGAACCTTCCAGACACCAGGGGCAAGAGTGCCCAGCGCGTAGTGACCGTCCGCGTCCGTCACAGTCGAAACTGTCTGGGAGCCCTGGGTGGCTGTGATCGTCGCCCCGGGGATCGGTTGGTCAGACGATTTGACGAATCCGCTCTGTCCGAAAGCTGAGGCAACGCTAGCTAGTACGACTAGGAACGCGAATGAAAGGGAGCGATAGAGAAGAGACAATCTGACATCCGTTCCGGTGTACTGTTAACGATGTCCCCCACTCAGGTGAGGTTACGGTCGCCGAGCAATGAGGGCGGCTGTGTCGGTGAAGAAATGTCAAGGTGAACCAATCTGATACGGTGAAGCGGATGGCTCTTGATCTTGAATCGCTTAAAGCGGAGATCCAAACCTATTTAGAGGCGTCCGACCTCCCTGTCTTCTTCGGATACCAACGCACGATTGATCCGATGGAGCAGATCGCCTGGGACGTGGAGACTCACCCGGATTTTCGTGAGTTCATCACCACAGGGCGAAAAGCCGGAGCAAAGCTCATCGTCTTTACACATCTTGCTTTTTCTTTAGATCAGATCGACGACGCATTGGAGCAGTTGGATGCGAGCAGTCTGACCCGAGAGGAGAAACGCAACTTCGAGACGCGACTGCGCCAATTACAAGCATACGAGGGGTTCACCTGCTTGGTCGAACTGTCGTTCACGCTTGAGGCGGAAATCTATCGTTTTGAGCTACGGACGGATTGGTATAACTCGCTGAACGACATTCTGGCAGAGCTGGACATGGCAACAGAAGAAGATTCCGGAGACGACGACCCTCTGGGCGGCTACTTCTCAAAGAATTGACTGATTCGAGTTTCACTGCATCCCGCTGGGTGCGTCCTCCGGCTCTTTGGGTCCTTCCCGCTTCCTCCGATCCGGTCATTTCGCAATTGCAAGCGGAGCTTAGCATTGGTCGTTTGGCCGCACAGATCCTTGCGAACCGCGGTTACACCACTCTTGAAGCAGCTCGCGAGTTCCTGTCCCCTGATGGTTCCCCTCTACACGACCCATTACTGCTGCGCGACATGGACCGGGCCGTAGAGCGGCTGATGAAAGCCGTGCGTGAGCGCGAACGGATTCTGATTTATGGAGACTATGACGTAGACGGCACTGCGTCCATCGTAATCCTCAAGAAGGCGATCGAAATTCTTGGCGGGATCGCGGATTTTTACATACCGCATCGGCTGACCGAAGGCTATGGCATGAAGGCCGAGGTCATTGAACGTGCGGCCGAAACGGGTGTGCGGCTTGTCGTCAGCGTGGATACGGGCATTCGAGCGCTTCAGGTGGTCCGCCATGCCAACACGGTCGGAATCGATGTGATCGTTACCGACCACCACCTCCCTGAATCCGAACTACCGCCCGCCTTGGCCGTGCTCAACCCGAATCGTCCCGATTGCCAGTATCCATTTAAGGACCTGTGCGGCGCCGGAGTAACGCTGAAGCTTGTGCAAGCCTTGCTCGAGAGAAGCGATCTGCCCGCTAGCCGCCGCGCGGCACTCCTCGATTCATTTCTGAAGCCGGTTGCCATCGCAACAGTGGCCGATATCGTTCCGCTGAACGGCGAAAACCGTACCGTTGTCCGGCGCGGGTTATCGGGACTGCGGGATGTGCGAAATCACGGTCTGCGTTCTTTGATTCGCGTTGCCGGACTGGACGAGGGCGAAGCGCCATCGGCTCATCAGGTAGCGTTCCGGCTCGCCCCACGGATTAACGCCGCTGGACGCATGTCCACGGCACGGGACGTCATTGAGCTCTTCCTTACAAACGATAGCGCTCGGGCACAGGCCCTTGCCGAACAGCTCGACATTCAAAATCGCGAGCGGCAACAGGTGGAAGCGACGATTGTCGACACCATCTTGAAGCAGTGCGAGGGAACAGCGTCGGAGCTGGACGCCGCCGCGCTAGTCTTTGCTGGCGAAAACTGGCATCTCGGGGTGCTGGGCATCGTCGCCAGCCGGTTAGTGGAGCGCTTCTGCCGGCCCGTGTTCGTGCTCAGCAATGGGCAGCACGGTCCGGATAACGAGCCCTGTTTCACCGGCTCGGGTCGCAGTATCCCCGATTTTCACCTGCTTGGAGCGCTCGAAACCATGTCGGAGCTTTTCACGAAATTCGGAGGCCATCGCCAGGCCGCGGGTCTCACGCTTCGCGCCGCGCATGTTCCCGAGTTTCGCAAGAGATTTGCTGAATTGGGCTCACAACGCCTGACCGCGGATCACATGCGTCCGAGGTACAGAGTGGACGCGACCGTGGATTTCCCGGAATTAACCGAAGCGTGTGTAGCTGATGTGCTCTCGTTAGGGCCATTCGGATTCGGCAATGCATCGCCGATCATCGCGGCCTTAGGTGTTGCCGTGGCGGGCCCTCCTCGGATCTTGCCCGGCGGAAAGCACTTGAACGTTCCTCTTCACCATCACGGCCGCACTTTATTTGCGAAAGCCTGGAATTTTGGCGATCGTGCGCACCTGTTCGAACCGAAGAATCGCCTGGACGTACTGCTTCAAATCGAAGACGATCCTTATTCGAGAAAAAGAGGTTTTGGGTCGTGGTGCGTGTCGTTGAAAGACGCGCGCCCGAGCGGTTGAGGAAAGCCGGACACCTACTCCGTAGCCACGCTATGATCGGCTAAAATGTTGCGCCGCACTGCCAGCCTGTTGCTGTCTCACGCTCTGTTGCTTCAACCCATTGGAGCAGCGCCGCACGGCGATGCGAAATTCGAGCTCACCATCGATAACCTCATGCGCGGCCCCGCCCTTGTCGGTACAGAGCCGGAGCAGGTGCGCTGGTCAGGCGACAACTCGAAAATCTATTTCCAGTGGAAGAAAGCCTCCGATCCGGCAAGTGGTCCTCCTGACACGTACGAAGTAAGCCGCAACGGATCGGGTTTGCGGAAGTTATCGCAAGACGAAGCCCAGGATGCGCCGCCGGTAGTAGCGGACGTCAACCGGAATCACACTCTAGCCGTTTTCGCCCAAGAAGG
The DNA here is from genome assembly GCA_045807965.1 of Bryobacteraceae bacterium. Lineage (GTDB taxonomy): Bacteria > Acidobacteriota > Terriglobia > Bryobacterales > Bryobacteraceae > Bog-105. Next base: position 13,799 of record JBJMGJ010000233.1, read on the forward strand.
AGACATCGTGTTGATCGAAAGCGCGACGGGCAAACGGCGGCAGCTAACAAAAACGGACGAGGCGGAAACGAACCCGCGACTCCTCCCGGACGGGCATCACATCACCTTTCAACGTGGATTGAATCTGTTTCGGCTTTCGCTCGACAACAGCGATCTCGAACAGCTGACCGATATTCGCACGCCAGTAAGTTCCGGCGCCCAGACTTCCGCAGCGGCAACAAGCGGCGGTGCCGACGCGCCTCCCAAAGGGACCGACAGCCAGGAATACCTCAAGAAGGAGCAGGCCGAACTCTTCGAGACAGTGCGAAATCGAGAGAAGCTCGAAAAAGAGAATGCAGAACGACGAAAGAAGCTCAATCCGCGTAAGCCCTATACGTTACAAGCGCACCAAAGCCTGACACAGATGCAGCTTTCGCCAGACGGGAGGTTTGTGTTTGCGCTTGCTAGTACAGCCCCCGCAAACGCTAAGCACGCCAACGTTCCGAACTGGATCACCGACTCGAGTTTTCCCGAAGAGATACCCGGGCGGACGCGCGTCGGCGACGAGCAAGGTCAACGCCATCTCACGATCATTAACGTGGTCACGGGCGAAGTACGGACTGTGGATCACGGAGATCTCGGAACGCCCTCCGCTGAGATCGACGATGGCGGCGCTTGCGGAGGAAGAGCGGCCGGTTTCGGCTCCGCGGCCCGTCCGCTCGTCTCGTTTTCGGACGACGGCAGCAAAGCCGCTTTCACTGCTCGCGCCCAGAACAATAAGGCGTGCTGGATTCTGGCGCTCGATGCGAGCGCGGCCAAAACGCGATCTCTTTTCAAGGACGAAGATTCAGCCTGGATTGGAGGACCGGGCGGCGGACAGGGCTGGCTCGCCGATAATCAGACCTACTATTTCACCTCAGAGAAGGATGGCTTCAACCATCTGTTCGAGGTGCCATTCTCCGACGGAGTTCCAAAACAACTTACTTCCGGTAAGTTTGAGATCGACAAAGTCGAGCTGTCCACCAATAAGTCTAAGTTCTACCTAACTTCGAGCCAGGGCAGCGAGTACACCGAGCGCAATGTATGGTCCCTCGATGTGAAGGGAGGTCAGGCGGTCAGGATCACAAAAGCGGTCGGCATGCATGACGCGACCTTTTCACCCGATGGTGAATGGATCGCGGACGTTTACTCGTACACAAACAAACCACCCGAACTATACGTACAGCGCAACCAACCGGGAGCGGCAGCGACGAAGTTGACCAATTCACCCGCACCGGAATTCAGCAATTACGCTTGGCTCGACACTCCGATTGTGAAGATCCGGGCACGCGACGGCGCCGAAGTCCCTGGCCACCTCTACACGCCCGCTCACTTCCGAAAGGGAGGGCCGGCGGTGGTTTTTGTTCACGGCGCGGGATATCTGCAGAATGTATACAAGGGCTGGTCGGGCAATTACTATCACGAGTATCTGTTCCACCACTTCCTGATGGATCACGGCTACATGGTCTTGGACATTGATTATCGCGGATCGAAGGGGTACGGTCGCGATTGGAGGACAGCGATCTACAGGCATATGGGCGGAAAAGATCTGGACGATCAGGTGGACGCCGCAAGATGGCTGGTGTCCGAACAAGGAGTCGATCCGAAACGGATTGGTATCTACGGTGGTAGCTATGGCGGGTTTATCACACTGATGGCGATGTTCACGCAGCCCGATGTGTTTGCCGCAGGCGCGGCATTGCGTCCGGTAAGTGACTGGGCCCTGTATAACAACGGCTATACGGCCAACATTCTGAATTTTCCGCAGAAGGATGCCGAAGCCTACAAGCAGTCATCGCCCATCTTCTTTGCGGACCGCCTGAAAGGCGCTCTCCTGATTTGCCATGGCATGGTCGACACCAACGTTCATTTCGTCGATACCGTTCGCCTGGTCCAACGCCTTATTGAACTGCACAAGGAAAATTGGGAGCTTGCGGTTTATCCAGTCGAGGACCACACGTTCAAAGAGCCCGCAAGCTGGACGGACGAATACAAGCGAATCTTCAAATTGTTCGAAACGAATCTGAAGAAGTAAAATCGTCCCGCCCGATCCGCGACCCGTTTCCGTTAGTGTCGGGATTCTTTGGTTGAAGTCTCGGTTGCAAGCTCGGAATGTGCGCTCCATTCCTGCCACGATCCATCGAACATGCGCGAGTCGTAGCCGAGGTATCGCGCAGCGAAGTAGGCAAGGCTCGCTTGCTGTCCGATGTGACAATACGTGATCACCTGGTCGCCAGGATGTGCACCGGCCTGCTCGAATTTTGCCTTCAGTGCTTCGATCGGTAACAGGCGTCCGCTTTCGTCTAACAAGGACGCAAACGGAATGTTGACGGCGCCCGGAATGTGTCCTGCTCTTCGCTGCGGCGGGATCTTTTCACCGGAGTAAAACTCCGCGAGTCGCGCATCGACGATTACCACCTTGGGCTTACGGAGCTGAGAGCGAACGTAATCGAGGCTGACGACCACATCGTTCTGAGGGCAGAGCTGCAAGGCGCCGACGGTATTTGAAGGCATCTCTTGCGTGACGGCGTGTCCGTCTCGTTTCCAGAGCGGAAGACCACCATCCAGAATCGAAGTCGCCGATCCCAAGCCCATCGCATCAAGCGTCAGATAGACACGTGCAGTCATGGTGGCGTTATCGCCAGTCGAGTAGAGGACAATGCGAGACCCGTTAGTAACGCCCGCTCTTGCCAGAACTTCTCGTATCTGCCGCGGAGGTGGAAGTTCAAGGGTTAAAACATCGCTTCCGGCCGGCGGCAGCGGTGTGCGCAGTTCCGCAGATTCCAGGTACACGGAACCTGGCAAGTGGCCAGCCTCATACTCCTCCTTCTTGCCTATCGCGAGGATCGCTGTGCCCTTGTCGTGCGAATGCTCTACAACCCAGGCGGAATCCACCAGCATGCTCGCGCGAATTCCATGCCCGCCACAAGTTCCGGCGGCAAGAGTTGCGGGTTGTAGTAGAACAGCTAAAAACAACCCAATATTGCGATGGAACACGGTTCACCCCCTCACAGATTGTTTGCTAATCTTTGCGACTGTACGTCATAGATGGTATGTCATGGCTCGGTAGTCTGAAAATCGACATTCTCACCAGCAGGGCGCAGTCATTGTCGATGCGATGAAGCAGGACCTCCGCATCGCGGCTGCGCAACGAATCGATGCGGCGATGAGGCCGAACAAGCTGCTCGAGCTCGGCTGCGTATTCAAAGAAGCAACAAAACGCCGCTTGCCCCCGCCCCCACACCGGAACGCAGCGCTTACCTCACGCGCCCTGGTGATCGAATTTCACGTCGATCTGGAAGGCGGCAAGAAAGTGTCGAATTGCGCTTTCCGCGCTTTCTCCGGCACGCTCCAATATGCCCATGTTGATGGCCGTTTTTCGAATGTCGTCCAACGCTTGCAGTCGAGCTCGATGCTCCAGATCGGGACTGTAAGGAACCCAGGGAGTCCACCACGTAACGTGCCGGTCCCACACCTTGGTTTGGCCCTCGTCAAGATAACTGGCCAACACCTTGGGCGCTGGCAATCGAACTCGGGCCTGCCTGTCCGAAAGCACCACATCTTCCTGGCGCAGGTCGGCAAGGTCCACTCCGGCCTGCACATCGCCTTGCACAATCAGCAGGATCGATTCTTCTCCCAAAGGGATTTTGGGTTCGGTTAGGCCAACGACGCGCTGGATGCTGAAGCGAACAGTCGCAAGCTGGTTCAACTGCTTGATCTGGGTAATGACGGTCGGCGTCGACAGCATTTCCGACCGCCAAAGAGAGCGCATCCGCGATCGAAGCAGGAGCGCCGACAGCAGTACCAGGAAAAAAACAACAATGACGATTACTCCGATTCGGCTTTTACGCATTGCCCTTGCGACTGGTCCCGTAAGACCAGCCTAGCGGAGTCGGTAAAAAACCGACAAGACGCAAGTCGAAGTCCCTCGCTGGTACTGACGGAACTCGGCTTCTCTAACTGCTTTCGCACAGCACGTTTCGCGCGATGCAGTGTCACGCGGACGTGATTGCCCGACATCTGTGTGATGCTACTCACTTCGTGACGGTCACGGTCCTCCCAGTAAATCATTCGGAGCAGATCCTGATCGCGCTTGTGAAGCTTTAGCAGTGCCTTTCTCAACTCGGCGATGTCCTGCGACAGCTCAGCGGTGCTCTCGGGACTACGATGCGTGGCTACCTGTTCACCCAACTCGAGTGTGTCCCCGGCCATTCTTTGCCGCCGCCAGTATTCGAGCAGAACGTTATTGCAGACCGAGTTCACAAATGCACCGAAGCGCTCGGGAGTCTTAAGATCCTCTTTCGTGTAGATCGCTTCTAATACCCGCGCCAGTGTTTCCTGTCGGATATCGTCGACGAGATCGCGGGTTCTCAGTCGTGCGCGCAGCTTACGTTCCAGGTAACCGGAGAAATAAGACGCAAAATGGGCCTCGGTTTGTGGCTCTCGAAGTTTCAGATTTACCAGGTACGTTTGACCGAACTCTGCCTTGAATCTGTCGGAACAGGAAAGCATTGCGTGAACCCTCCGCGGCTGCGATAGCAATTCGTGCGCCAACGCGCGCCAGCTTTCCATAGGCATTTCCGGGGGATGACGAGCGATCCTTTTTCTTCCGCGGATTATCCGTTTTGATCTGCCGCTTAGAGACTGTGATTGCAACCTTGAAAACGGAATGTTGCATGCTACTAGGAGTGGAACCTTCACCGTTCGAGACCATAGAGAGCGCAGAAGAGTTCATGCATCTTCTTCACGGTGAAATCGAAAAAGCTCAGGCCGAAATCGAGACGATGCTCGCCGGCGAGGAGACCCACCTCTCGCGCCAGGAGGAAGCGCTTCGCCTGGTGGTGCATAAACTGAGCCGCCTGAAGAGCCACTCCGAAGCCAGCCAGCGTATCCTGCGCGACTTGCGAACCTTACGGAATCTCCTGCTTCGGTAGTGCGGATCGACACACCTTCGGACATCTTCTATCATTAGAAGTTCCGTAGGACAGATGTCACAGCAGGAATCTCTACCGTCTGCGATCGTAGACACGATCGCTCAACAACTGACAATTTCGACCCGAAGCGTCGCCGCTACGCTCGCGTTGCTTGCCGAGGGCGGGACCGTCCCGTTCATTGCGCGATATCGAAAGGAGGCAACGGGTAACCTCGACGAGGTCGCAATCGGCGCCATCGAAGAGAGAGCAGCCTATTTCAAGGAGCTCGAAGAACGACGCGCCACTGTCTTAAACAGCATTCGCGAACAGGGCAAGCTGAGCGACGAGTTGAAAGCGCAAATCGAAGGTGTGATGGAGAAGAGCGCGCTCGAAGATCTCTATCTTCCCTACCGTCCCAAGCGCCGCACAAAGGCAATGATCGCTCGTGAGAAAGGCCTGGAGCCGCTCGCTGACCATCTGTGGAATCAGCAGGCGACCGAGCTCCCGCTTGTCGCCTGGGCCGAGCAGTTTCTTAGTGCCGAAAAGGGAGTAGCTTCCGTGGAAGAGGCTCTCGAAGGCGCGCGGCACATCATCGCCGAAAGAATCAGCGAAACCGCGGACTACCGCGGCCATCTTCGCCAGATGATGTTGTCCGAAGGGATCGTAGTGAGTCATGCCGTCGAAGGTGCGCAAGATCCCGATGGCAAGTTCAAGATGTACTTCGACTACCACGAACCTGTCGCCAAGATTCCGTCGCATCGCATGCTTGCGATCAGGCGCGGCAGCAACGAAGACATCCTGTATTACCAGATCGAACTCGACGGCCAGCGCGTCCTGTCGTATCTGAAAGGCAAAATTCTAAAAGCACCCGGTGACTGGACGCCCGAACTCGAAGCGGCCATTGAGGACTCCTGGAAGCGCCTTCTGAATCTCTCGATTCAAACGGAGGTTCGCCTGGAACTGAAAGAACGGGCCGACGCCGAAGCGATTCGCGTCTTCCGTGAAAATTTGCAGAATCTTTTGCTGGCGCCTCCAGCGGGTGCGCTCGGCGTTATCGGCGTTGATCCCGGATTGCGCACTGGTTGCAAGATCGCCGTCGTTGATGAAACCGGTAGATTCCTCGACCACGGAGTGATCTATCCGCTCGAGCCGAAAAACGACGCAGAGGGTGCGACAAAACTCCTCAAGGCGCTCGTTGCCAAATACAACGTCCGTGCGATCGCGATCGGAAATGGAACCGGCTCACGGGAAGCTTCGGCTTTCGTGACGGCCTTCTTGCGGGAAGCACCGTTGCCCGATGTGTTCAGCGTTGTTGTAAGTGAATCCGGAGCATCCGTTTACTCCGCGTCCGAAATCGCTCGTCAGGAATTCCCGAATCTCGATCTCACAGTGCGCGGAGCGATCTCGATTGCACGGCGCCTGCAAGATCCTCTCGCCGAGTTGGTGAAGATCGATCCCAAATCGATCGGCGTCGGTCAATATCAGCACGATGTTGATCAGCGCCGGCTTGGGGAAGCCCTGGAAAGCACAGTTGAGACCTGCGTGAATCGCGTGGGGGTCGACTTGAATACGGCTTCTTTCGCTCTGCTCCGACACGTGGCTGGAATCAATGAAAGGACCGCTCAGAAGATTGTCGAGTTCCGGAACGAGAACGGCCGTTTCCGTTCGCGCGTACAATTGATGGCAGTTTCCGGCTTCGGGCCGAAAACGTTCGAGCAATCCGCGGGATTTCTTCGCATACGCGACGGCGAAAACCCGCTCGACATTACAGCCGTGCACCCGGAATCGTATCCGATTGTTGAAAAGATCGCGGCGTCATTACGCGTCACCGTTGCCGACCTCATCGCCCGGCCCGCGCTTGCCGAAACGGTGAAACTCGAAGGCTTCCAGACGGAGAAAGCGGGCATGTACACGCTCCGCGACATCCAGGAAGAGTTACGAAAGCCCGGTCGCGACCCGCGTCAACAGTTTGTGGCGCCGCGTTTCCAGGCGGGCCTCGACAAAATCTCGGACCTCACGCCCGAAATGATTCTCGAAGGTGTCGTGACGAACGTCACGAACTTTGGCGCGTTCGTTGACATCGGAGTTCACCAGGATGGATTGGTACACGTCAGTGAGCTTTCGACGAAGTTCATCAAAGACCCGAACGAAGCGGTCAAGGTGGGCGACATCGTGCGGGTGAAGGTTCTGTCCGCGGATCCCAAGGCGAAACGGATCTCGCTTTCGATCAAAGCGCTGCAGGCTTCTGCGCTGCCCAAAATCAAAGGCGTTCCGCCGCAACCCCCAACTCGCCAGAAGCCTTCGCTAGAGAACACTCTTGCGAAGTTAAATGACCGGTTTCGTAGTCGCTGAACCGGTCCGTATCCGGAACCGAGCCCGCGCCCCGACGGCTACGTCTCGATGCGTCGACCTAAAAAACGGTGTTAGCATAGGCCCGACATGGACAGAAGAGAGGCAATCGGTGTGCTCGGACTGTATACCCAAACCTATGCCCAGGCGAGTGCCCGTGCGCGTCTGCTCGGCGCTTGGAGACTGCGTAGCTCTGTGCTCACGTTCAAAGACGGCCATGTCGAACGTCCCTATGGAGACAAGCCCCTGGGCCGAATCGAGTACGGCAAGGGAAGGCGAATGTCCGTTCTGTTGATGCGTCCGGGGCGTGGCATTTCCCTGCCGCCGGGAATGCCGCTGAACAAGGCGAGTTGCGAAGACTTGCACGATGTGCTGACCGGTTTCGTTGCCTATTTCGGAACCTTCGACGTTGAAGAAACGACGCAAACGGTGATTCATCACGCTGAGGCGAGCCTGTTGCCCGAATCGGTGGGAGCCGATCTGAAACGCCGCTTCCGCTTTGATGAGAGCCGTCTGATCCTTACACGGCCAGCACCGCCATACGGTTCGGGGGAACTGACCTGGGAGCGGGAATCGGACTAGGGCCCGTAATGGTCAGGACTGATGTTCACATACCCGCTCCGGCTGATTCACAATTTTGGCCGCAGTGTCGGTATTTCGTCTGACGACATGGTTTGCCATCACTGCGGACTATCGGGTGTCGAGCCGTGAGCGAGTGAAAGCCCCGGAAGACTTGCGGGATAGGAAGTCGGCCATCCGAATTCCCTCTTCATTCTTCTAACTGGACGGAGCTCTTGTCGCGGACACGCTTGAACCTATAATCAGCGGAGCTTCAATTGAAAGCGTCGATTGAATCCGAAGACGATAGTATCTGGACTGAGGGCAAATGAAGACTACACGATTCATGCTTCTACTCGGCATCGGCACGCTGACTTCCCTGTGTACTGCCGAAGTCTCCTATTCCCAGCAGATGCTCCATCCGGGGAATAAAGACACAGTCCGTGTGCTCCACAATACCGGAAGCGCCACGAATGAATTCGCAACACAACAGTTGAGGCCGCTTTCCGACAGTCTTGAAGTACGTTTGCGTTCGACAATGCGGCCCGTTCAGTTGCGGGCCCTCAGTGACAGCTTGCGCCAAAGACTGCGTGTTCAAGACGGACTTCATCAACTTCCGTTACGCAAAGAGTAGATCTGAAACGCTACGAACAGCTCGCCCCGGCGCCGCCCAATTTCTTCATTGATTCGGAGTCTCCGCAGGAGCCCATCGATGATGTTTGCGGATAGCCTATTTCCGACGGCTGCGGCGAGCAAGCCAATCCTCGCGAGATCCGGCAACATACGCGATCTTGATCGACCGCACGTTGGTCATGTATACGAGCATTGCCAGGGACGGACTGCGCTATAGTCCCCGGTCCGATTCCTTGGGGTTCTTGTTTTTCCTC
>JBJMGJ010000234.1:0-10220 GCA_045807965.1 Bryobacteraceae bacterium
ACAAAAAAAAACAACACCACGCTCAAACAAAATAATCATCGGAATAACGAGGTTTTTGCCGTTTCGAACAACCGTCAGAACCATGGTGTCGCCAACTCGCTTCTGAGGAATGGCCCGCACCAGAGCGTCTTCCCTATCCACCGGTTTGCCGTCGATTGCAACGATCAAATCGCCGCCGATACCGAGTTCCACGTTGCCGATGGCAACCACCTGCCGGGCACCGCGAATACCCGCGGCTTCTTCAGAGGAACCGGCCGCGACCTCCTGGACCAATAGACCACCTTTCCGGGGTAGTCCCAGCGCTTCAGCGAGATCCCCCGCTACGTACTCGGCCGTCAGACCTACTTTCGGCCGTTCTGTTACGCGTCCCGCCTGGTAATCGGCGAGAAGAGCTTTGGCCCGATTGATGGGAAGAGCAAAGCCGATTCCCATGTTGGTTTGTCCCAAGATGGCGGTGTTGATTCCGATAACGGAGCCGTTCGAATCGAGCAACGGCCCGCCGCTGTTTCCACCATTGATGGCGGCATCGGTTTGAATCATGCCTTCGAGCCGCTGCTGATTTTCGCCCTCGATGGAGCGGCCAATGGACGAAACAACGCCGACGGTCAATGTACCTTCCAGCCCGAACGGATTGCCGATGGCCAACACCTTTTGTCCAACCTGAAGATGTTCGGAATCTCCCAGTTTGAGGCTCTCGATCTTCTTTTTAGGCTCGATCTTGATAATTGCGAGATCGTCGGAACGGTCCACATCCAGTGCCGTCGCGTAGTATTGCGTTTGATCGGAGGTCGTCACCTGGATTCGACTGCTGCCCGAAATCACGTGATAGTTAGTGAGGATAAATCCGCTCTCGTTGATGAGAAAACCCGAGCCGAGACTTCGGGAAGCAACAGGCTGATAGAAGAAGTCTCTGCGAACCGTCGTACTCGTGATATAAACAGTCGCGAGCCTGGCAGCCTTGTAGATGTCGATGTTGTTCTGTTCGTCCACGGAGAGGCCGGCGCCGCGCACCAGCGACGGTTCCGACCATTGCGAGGCGTGTCGCAGCAATGGATTCGTGAGACTTCCTAACCTCCATTGCCCATGGGAGGTGAACCAGACGGCGCTCCAAGTCACCACGACGGCTAACAATAAGAGTCTCAATCTCATTTTGGGTCTACCTTGGCCAAACTCTCCAGATGCCGGAACAGCGCGTCTACCTGTCCCAAGGTCTGCTCTTTTGTTCCGTCCGTGTCGACGACATAATCAGCATATTTCTTCTTCTCGTGTAGCGGCAGTTGCTTCCCGATCCGCGCCTTGACCGCCTCTGGACCAAGCCCGTCCCGAGCCATTCCACGCGCTATCTGCGTCGCCTCGCTGCAGGCGGTCAAGATGAGACGATCGAACACCTTATATCGTCCCGTCTCTATCAGGATCGCAGCTTCGATCACCGCGATTGCATTCGGATTTTTCCTCTGAGCTTCCGCGAGCAGATCCGCTTCGAGGCGAAATACGGCCGGATGGACAATGTCAGTCAGCTTGTTCAAAAGCTCTGGTGAGGAAAAAACAATCTGACCCAGCTTCTTGCGATCGATCGAGCCGTCTCCGGACAGAATAGCTGGTCCAAAGGCTTGAGCCGTTTGTTCGTAGGCATCACCTCCGGGCAGGAGCACTTTGTGGCCAAGTTCGTCCGCGTAGATCAGGATGCACCCTAGACGCGCTAACTCGGCTGCCACAAACGACTTTCCGCTCGCGTAACCGCCGGTCAGGCCGACCTTCAGCATCCCAGATGATGCTCAGCTAAGTCCACCGTGTTGGCCATCAGCATTGCAATGGTCAAAGGACCTACTCCACCCGGAACCGGCGTATAGGCAGACGATAGATCCTCCATCGCTCTTGGGTGAACGTCCCCCACCAGCACGCTACCGTTCTTCTCGAACGCCGCTTGCCGCCCATGATCCTCCGGGAAGAGGCGCTCGATTTCAGCCCTGTCCCGCAGACGATTCATTCCAACGTCAATCACCACCGCGCCTGGTTTGATATGTTCGGCCGTGAGCATTGCGGCGCGCCCGATCGCTGCGACCAAGATGTCCGCGGTTCGGCATTCCGCAGCTAGATTCGCCGTACGGGAATGGCAGATTGTGACGGTTGCGTTCTCATGCAGCAGCATGAGCGACATTGGTTTGCCGACGATATCGCTACGTCCGACAACGACGGCCTTTTTCCCCGCCATCGGAATCTTGTAGCGCTTCAGCATTTCAATGATGCCGGCCGGAGTGCAGGCCCTTGGCCCGGGACGGTTTAAGACCAGCCGGCCTAGGCTGAACGCGCCGAACCCGTCCACATCTCGCTCCTGATCCACAACTCTGGGGATCACTGCTTCGGGGTCGATTTGCCGCGGCAGAGGCATTTGCACCAGGATGGCGTCAACGGACCGATCTTCTTTAAGGGGCTGAAGTCGTTCGAGTAGTGCCTCGGTCGTGATATCTTGTGGCGCTCGAATCTCCACGCTTCGGATGCCTAACTCTTCAGAGGCCTTGATCTTGCTGCGTACATAAATCTGAGAAGCCGGGTCTTCCCCGACGAGAACGACAGCCAGACCAGGCGCTCTAGCCTGGCTCTTTAGCCGTTCAACTCTGGGTCGCAATTCCCCAAGAATCTCGTCCCGGATTCGCCTCCCGTCAAGCACTGTGCCGCCCATGCAACCGTGAGAATAGCAGAGGGAATAAACCGGGAATATCCGTCGCGTCCGGTTGATTTTACAAACATTTGACGAAATTCTTGTGATGCTCATTTCGGCGTAATGCCTCTAACGTTCGGGGTATTTCGCATCATTGCTTAAGCTGCATTCCAGCGCCGTCTTGCTACTTTGCCTGGCAGCGGCGCCCGCGTGCCGGGCTCAGTGGGCCGGCCATTCCGAAGATCCCGAAAACTTCCACATCGAGGTAACAGGAGAGGCCTGGCTCGTTGACACAGGTGGTCAGATTCAGGCGAGTGGAGCCCCAATCAACCTGGTGAACGACTTGAACGCCGAGCAGGGGCGCGGCACGTTTTACGGTCAGCTTGTGTTCAAACCCGCCCGTAAACATCGAATCGTGATCGAAGGGACTCCGTTTAGTGTCAATGGATTAAACTCGGTCACACGCAGCATCGTGTACCGCGGACAGACCTTTAACGTAAGTCAAACCGTTCGTTCGTCCGCCAGTCTCGACTATGCCTTTCTCGGTTATCAATACGACGTGTTGAGCGCTCCCAGAGGTCACCTGGGGTTTTCAGTGGGGGCCGCCTATCTGGGTGCAAGCGGATTTCTGCAAGCGGTTGAGACGAACACGTCAGCCAGCAAAACCCAGCAACTCGTACTGCCTCTAGCCGGCACCGATTTCCGGATCTTCCCTTTGCCCGGACGCAAAGTCTTTGAAATCGAGGGCGGTATTCGCGGAATGACATTCGGCGACTATGGCTACTTCGCCGAAGCCACCGGGAGCGGCGGAGTTGTTCTCGGGCCAATCACGCTTCTGGCGGGTTATCGCGCGTTGAACACCGATATACACGTGACAAGTAACGGCGGCAGCGGGGTGACCGCTCGCCTGCACGGGCCCATCTTTTCCGCCAGGTTCCGATGGTAGCCTCCGATTCGGCTTGGGGACACGAGATTTCTGTCTGAGACAATTGGAGTATCTGAGCATCTTGCTCATGGGTAATCCAATTTGAGACAAGCCCACAGGGCGGGTGCGAAAACCTCAGTTGCCGCGCGTCTTGCGCGCGTACCCGAAACAGCTCGGTTCCTACGCCGTGCCGCTCCCGCTTTTTTCCGAGAGATGTCTCGCGAGTACCACCGCGAGAGTGAACCCGCTCCTCACCGTCCCCACCCGAAGGAGTGGCCGGACACGGGACTTCACGCTGCCTGGCTCGGGCATAGCACTGTCCTGCTCAAGCTGAACGGAACGACGATCCTGACCGATCCGGTTTTCAGTTCACGCATCGGACTGAACTTCGGCCCTGTAACGCTCGGGATTAAGCGACTGGTGGAGGTAGCGGCTGCCGTGACTGAAATTCCGCCGATCGATCTGATCCTTCTGTCGCATGCTCACATGGATCACTTCGACCTTCCGAGTTTACGAGAACTGGAGAGCAAAAACACAGAAGTGCTGACCGCGTTCCGGACAGCGGACCTGCTCCGACCCAAGGGCTATAAGCAAGTTCGCGAGCTACGCTGGGGCGAGGCCGCAGCAGCTGGAGCAGCGACGGTCACCGCCTTTGAAGTGAACCACTGGGGGGCGCGGATGCGGAGCGATGTTTGGCGAGGTTTCAATGGCTACACAGTCGAAACGGACGGATTCCGGGTCATTTTTGGCGGCGATACCGCATATACCAATACGTTCCGTCAGCTCAAGTCCTCGCGTCGGTTTGATCTCGCCATCATGCCAATCGGCGCGTACGATCCGTGGATAAGGGTTCACTGTAATCCCGAACAGGCATGGACCATGGCAACCGAAGCCGGTGCGGAACGCGTTCTGCCGGTCCATCACCAAACGTTTCGGCTTAGCCATGAAGCAAAACACGAACCAATCGAGCGTACGCTTCACGCCGCGGGATCAGACCCGCAGCGCGTTTGCATCCGCGAAATCGGCGGTGAGTTTCACCTCTGACGAAATCCGATTCCAGCTTACCGATCCGTCTTCGTTTTTAGAATGTCCCAGAGGTTGCTGTAATCGTCTGTCCACTCCTTGAGGTGCGGCGGGACCTCAATTCGCTGCAATTTGCCTTTCAGCAGAGGCTCGCGCGAAAAGCCTTGCCGGCTTGTAACCAGCACATAGCTGGCAGCGTAGATCTTGCTCAAATCCCGATCCGCGTTGTCCACCAGCCAAGCCGATTTTCCCGAGCGTTGTGCCGCGAGCTGCACGACCGGCGCAAGCTCGAGGTACCGGTTCGAGACGTGAACGGCGAGAACACCATTCGGCTTTAGGTGACGCCAGTAGAGCGCAAAAGCCTCCCGGGTTAGTAAGTGGACCGGAATTGCATCTCCCGAAAACGCATCGATGACAAGAATGTCGAAGTTTTGGGGAGCTTCCCGCGTCATCTCTATTCGAGCATCCCCTAGGGCAACATCGACATGGGCCGCGCAATCGGTCAGGTAAGTGAACTCGCTTCGCGCAATCGATTGCATCAGCGGGTTGATTTCATAGAAATGCAACCGATCACCGCCTCGACCGTACGAGCCAAGGGTCCCCGCACCGAGCCCCACTACGCCCATAGATACGGGCCCGAGAGGCTGAAGTGCCCGCCAAGTCAAGCCAATGCCGGATTCGCGCGCGTAGTAGGTTGTCGCCAAATGCCGCAGGGTTGCCGGCCTCACGAACTGGAGACCGTGGCTGATCGTTCCGTGGCTCAGTTCGCGAATCGTCCTACCGTGGTCCTTGTAGTCTTCCACGCGCAGCGCGCCATAGAAATTTCGCGCTAGTAAGGCTGATGACTGATACTCTCGCCAAGCGCGGTTGACAACGTAGACAAAGATCACGAGCGTTGCGCAGAGCGCGGCAAGCCATGGGACGAAGGCGTATCGGGAGCGATCCCACCAGGTGCGCTGCTCAGTCCAGAGGACGTAGAGAAGCAAGCCGGCGCAAAGCAAAAAGCTGATTGGATCCTCGTACGTTGCAGGGAAGAGGTGAGGGGCTAGCAAGCCTACGAACAGGCCCCCAATTACGCCACCTGCCGAGATGGAAAGATAGAAGCCAGTCAGATGAGCCGGATCTGGCCGCAACAGGGCAACTTCTCCGTGGCACGCCATACAGCAAACGAAGAGCGCGGCGAGCAGACTAGGGACCGTCACCACTATGCTGCTGTTTTCGAAGGGTCCCGCCAGAGCCACGAACGCCAAAATGGCGGGCAACACCAGAGGCAACAAGATCGCACGCGGATACCAGCGGTCGCTTTCGAAACACAAAACAAACGTGAGCAGGTAGACCGAAAGCGGTAAGACCCAGACGAGCGGCATGGGAGCAATGTTCTGCGTCAGAAGGTTAGTCGTCGAAAGCAGCAGAGCCGAAGCCGAGGCCGACAGACACAAAGGTAAAGTGAAGTTCGGCTTGCGAGCAGAAGTAGTTTGCGCAACGGCAGTTACGCGGTCAGGACGCGCTCGCGTAGAAAGCACGGCTGTACCGGCGCAAAGGCAGACAAAAATGGCGAACGCACCCGACCACATAAGCGCCTGAGAGTGACCGGTCATTCGCGGCTCGAGGAAGACGGGATAGCTGATCAGTGCCAGAAGAGACCCGGCGTTCGACAAAGCGAAATAGCGGTATGGAATCTGGCCCACCTCACGCCGAGCAAACCACGTCTGGAGCAAAGGACTGGTTGAGGATAAGAGCACGTAAGGCAGTCCGACCGTCGCGGCCAGAAGAGCCAGCAAAGGCCACGTCGGGTCCTCGCCCGGCGCCGGTTCCCACGCGGAATTAGGAAGGATCGGCAGGAGGGAGAGACTGCCCGTTAAAAGCAGGATGTGAATCAACGCTTGCAGCTTGGGAGATACTCTCCGGCTCAACTCGTGCGCGTAAGTGTATCCGAGCAGAAGACCAGCCTGAAAAAACAGCATGGACGTTATCCAGACTCCGGCTGATCCCCCGAACCAGGGCAGAATGAGCTTGGAGATAAGCGGCTGAACCAGGAACAGCAGACAGGCGCTGATGAAGATAGTGGCGCCGAATAAAAGACGCAAGACGCGCCCGCGAGCGAGACTTTGATTTCCTTCGATTGCCGCGTCAGCCACGAAGCTCGACACTAACGAACCCTTATCCTGCGGTCCGGCGCTTCACGTCGATGTTCAAGCGCTTGATCTTCTGATTTAGGGTCGACAGAGGGATCCGGAGCATTTCGGCCGCATCCGTTTGGCTTTGGTTGACGGACTCCAGTGCTTCCATGATCTTCCTCCTTTCGAAATCGGCGACGATTTCAAATAAGGAGGCATCGGGAGCCACGGCCCCGTTCTGGTCCCGCGAAATGCGGAGGCCGCTCGCCTGCTGCAACTGATCCGGAAGTACATGCGCCGGAACGGAAGGGCTGGTTGCAAGAACGACGGCGCGCTCAACGACGTTTTCCAGTTCGCGGACATTCCCCGGCCAGTTATGCTCCATCAGGATCTGCATTGCCTCGGGCTCAAATCGTAGAACCGAGCGGCGGTCGGAATCGAGAAACTTTTCGTTCTCCTGGCAGAAGCGGGCAAAGAAATGGTCGATGAGGAGGGCAAGATCTTCCTTACGATCGCGTAAAGGCGGGAGATTTAAGTTGATGACGTTCAACCTATAGTAGAGGTCTTCCCGAAATTTGCCTTCTTCCACCAACTTGCGCAGATCAGCGTTCGTCGCGGCGATAACACGAACGTCGACCCGAGTCGTTTCGTTCGAACCGAGAGGCATAAACTCCCGGTCCTGCATTACCCTCAACAACTTCACCTGTATCTCGGGCCCGATGGTTCCGATTTCGTCGAAGAAGATCGTACCGCGGTTTGCTGTCTCGAAATAGCCTTTGTGATTGGCCGTCGCGCTGGTGAACGCACCCTTCACGTGACCGAAAAGTAGCGACTCCAACAACTCCGTCGGCAAAGATCCGCTATTCACAGGCACGAACACCTGATCGGAACGCGTTGAATTCCCGTGAATGGCCTTCGCGATCAGTTCTTTACCGGTACCGGTCTCTCCTGTGATCAGAATGGTTGCCTTGCTCGGCGCTACCTGGGCCACCTGGTCGAGCAGTTTGAGCATGCGCTCACTTTTTCCTACGATGTTCGGGAAAGCGTACCGCTGTTTGAGGGCGCGCTTGAGATGCGTGTTTTCCCGCTCCAGGCTTCCCTTCGAGATCATGCGATCGATCTCGATCAGTAATTTCTCGTTGTCCCAAGGCTTTGCGAAATAGTCGTTTGCACCGGCCTTCAGCGCCCGGACAGCCACTTCCACGGATCCGTAAGCCGTCAGCATGAAGACAGGTGTTTGCCGGTCTCGCTGTCGTATGTCGGCCAGAACCTCCATCCCGGAGCGGTCAGGCATCATGAGATCCAAAAGAATCAAATCGTAATTGCCCGATTCGAATTTCCCGAATCCGATAGTCGCGTTTTCCGCTAAATCAACCGCGTAGTTCTCGCTCGAGAGTAGAAGCTCGAGACTCTCCCGAATATCCGCCTCATCATCAATCACGAGAATCCGGCGCGGATTCGGCGGTCCAAGGCGATCAACAGGCAAAGCTTGATTGGAAAATGCCACCAAAGCCTTTGTATCAGACTTGTGTGTGGCCAGCCCTTGGGGACCTTTCACTCGAAGCCCCCAGCGAAACAGTACGACACTGGTGTACCCGGTGGGGACTGTTGCGAAACTTGGCCGCTATGAACTGCCGAACTCACTCGTGTTTCGGAATGTCGGCGGTTTTCAAGATGGAAACTGCCTGATAAGAAGGAGGCAGCCAGGTAAAGAAGGGAACGGTCACCAGGGCACCTTTAGGGATACGAGCCCGGGCAGACGAGTACACCAGCCAGTCAGGTCTTATCACGGTGGTGAAGTCACTAAACCAGAAAGCATTATGGAGTCCGAGTTTAAGACCGTAAGCCATGTGGTCGATCTTCCCCGTAGCCTGCAACTGTGTCCAGCCGTCACTTTCCACTCCGACCGCCACCTGCATCCTGGACACACCCTTTCTCTCCGCTAATTCGACAGCCGTGACGCGCGCCTGAAGGGAGCGTGCATAATCGTGCGTAGTGGCGATGCCATAACCAGCAAACACCAGGAGTACAATCCAGCTTACACGCGGGATCCGGGGGACCGAATTCTGGAGGGGAAGGAGCACACAAATAACTCCCAGGGGCAAGAGAAGCAACGCGTAACGGTCGTAAGTGAAACCGAGAATGGCACCCGGGAGCAGAAGACAGAGATAGGGAACGATGAAGATGAGAAAGATCCTTGCCGTTGCAGCTGGAAACATGGGCCGGGCGAATCGGGTTCTGAGTAGATAAGTCCACACTGCCGCCGTGAACAGTAAGAAGAGCGTGATGGGATAGCGTTCGTAAATCCGCAAGATCTTCGGCCTTGAGCCCAAACCCGTCAGTTCGTCAAGAACACCGTGCGGCGTCAGGATATTCCCCAAGAACGGTGCTACTCCGAGAAGATCACCGAAACCGGAGCGGAGGTAGTCAAAACAAATAATTGAAAATACAAGGATCACCGCCATCGTACGTCGAGGAATCCGGCGGTAGAGCGGCAGAGTGCAGAGAAGTGCAGGCAGGCACATCAAAGCTGTAATGAGCAGAATACTAAGTACGTAATGGATGCCCAGTGTTAAATTAGCGTAGCCAACCAGTAACCACTGTTTCCAAGACATGTCAGAAACCGCGTAGCCGGTATGGAAGTGAAGCAAGACAAAAGCCAAGCTGCTAAGACAAACAGTGTAAGCGATTGCGGAGTGAATGAGAAATCGAGTATTCGAGCGCTTCGACCAAGCCAGGTAGGGCAGTAAGAGCAACGGTAGCGGCCAAATACTCTGCCGGTCAGCCCCCCCCAGGATACCCGCTATGCTGAGAATCCAAAGCCACCGCGCTGCCGCTGTTGTAGACCTGCTCTCGACCGCGGCGATCGACGCGTAAATACAGACGAAAGTAAAGAAACAGGCGTAAGGCTCCGTCATAAACGAAGCAGCTAGAGGGATAAAAAGGGGTGAAGTGGTCACCGTCAGGGTTGCGAAAGCCGCGAAGTTAGGACGTAATCCCAACCGACGACTTAAGAAGTAAGTTAGACATACAAAGCCAAGTGAAAAAGGTATGGCTATGATGCGCAAAAGATTGAAGGAAAAGCCGAAGGTGCGGATGAACAAGGCAGCCCAAGCACTTTGAAAAAGAATAGTAGGACTGCCCCAGCCATTGTAATGAATCCGCCCAGTTTGGGCCAATCGAAGGGCAGTATCCGAATACGACCAATCGTCATTAAAGGCACTATTGACGAATGGATTTGCAATCAAGACGCAGATAATTAGCGCCACCGAGCAAAGGATCGGTGCGATGATATCGCTCTTCGTATAGGAGACCGGATCATCCAGCTCGTGCTGCGTCCGCCTCAGAAGCGAGTCGTCTTTAGTGGTCATCCTTGCGCTTAACAAGCCCATCCTGTGACAGTTGAAATGAATGAGGGTAATACGGTGGGAGCAGACGTCAACCTCGTTGCCAATACCCCCCCGCTACAGCTGAGTGATGACGCTCTTTCGAGTAA
>JBJMGJ010000235.1:0-5722 GCA_045807965.1 Bryobacteraceae bacterium
CGCGATCGGCGGATCGTCTCCGGCGGTCAATCCACAGATTGCGATGGCTACAACGGCTGGAGCTAACAACGCGATCCCGCCGTTCATCACACGAAACGGCCCTATCCGCGAGGCGCGTTTTGTTCGAGGCCCCGGAGGCGTAGCGGATGGCGGCGTACATGACCTGTTCGTCATTAGCGGTCGTTCTGATGCCTCTGGCTGTACCATCAGCCAGCCCGACTTCGTGGGCGCCTTGGCAGCGAATAACGTTGCCTTTCGGATCCCGACTCCTGTTTTTGGCGCCGGCTTGATAGAAGCCATTGACGATGCTGTGATCCTGGCGAACCGGGACGCCAACACGACAAACAAGTTGGCGCTTGGCATTTCGGGTCACGAGAACCGAAACCAGAACGATGGCAGCTTGACCCGCTTTGGATGGAAGGCCCAGAATAAGTCTCTGTTTGTATTCGCCGGTGAGGCCTATAACGTTGAGCAGGGTGTTACCAACGACTTGTTTCCTAATGAACGAGAATCTACCGGCGGCTGTCGATTCAACCCATCACCCGAGGACCATGTGGACGTCAATGGAGGGAGTCGCTTCCGGCCCACGACAACACCGAGCGACCTCATCGATTTCGCTTTCTTCATGCGCTTCCTGGCAGCGCCATCCCGTGGCGAGTTGTCCGATTCAACTCGCAACGGCAGAACCCTGTTTAGTTCGACGGGCTGCGCGTTGTGCCATACACCCGAATTACAGACGGCGTCATACGTAACGGCTGCTCTCTCGAATACCACGGCACGTCTTTATTCGGATTTGCTGGTCCACAATATGGGAACCGGTCTCGCCGACGGGATCGCCCAGGGCTCTGCCACCGGAGATGAATTTCGCACAGCACCACTGTGGGGACTAGGGCAAAGACTATTTTTGCTTCACGATGGTCGGACGAGTGATCTTCTCGAGGCAATTGCGGCCCACTCCAGTGCAGGGTCTGAGGCGAATAAGGTCATCGTCAACTTCAATGCGCTTACCGCCGATCAAAAGCAGGATTTGCTTAACTTTCTTCGTTCCCTTTAAGGAGGCGAAGCGCGTGTTGCGCGGCGGGTGCGGGTTTTGCCCTCGCTCTCCGCCGAGACGCCCCTCCGGTCCTAATACGTCCCGACTTGTCCTTAATTTCTCCCCGAACTGGGTATTACCGGTGGATCAATTGTTTTGCGCGTCACGCGAAGGCTAGAGTTGTTTCTAAACCCTAGAACATTCGTAGCTGTGGGCACGCGATTCGTGGAGGCGAATTATGGAGAGGTCGTCTAGCGGGGCTTAGCAGGAGGAAAGACAATCTCAGGTTTCCGGAGCCGTTGCGCCGAGCCGAAACGATAATGCGTCCGATGTTTCGTCCACGCGATGGTTGAGAACGGAGATAGATCCATGGTCCGCGACCCGATATTCCAATCACTTCCGCTCGAGGTCCTACTTCAACTTGCAAAGATTTTGAAGTTCGATCCCGCGGTACCGGGTAGTACGCCCCGACTCCTTTCGTCCCTGGGCAATTCAGATCAGATCAACTGGCTCGACAAGCACCGGGGCGATCTGGAAGATCACTTCTCATTTGTTGGTAGCTCGCTGCTCGCGTACGTGACGGGCCGGGGTAAATCTTATCGAGAGATCCTGATCGATCTGGCGAAAACGCTCGAGGTATCACATATGAGCCTTGCCTCGGCGAAGGAACTGGAGCAGAGCATAATTCGCAAGGTCTGGAACGATACGGTCGGTCGCTTGACACCGGGGCAGAAGGCGGAGTTGCTCTCCCGAATAGAAGCCTTGGCCGACCAGCATGGTGTCAGTTTTGCGAAAGAAATGACAGGGTTCGCCACATTGACAGCTGCGCAGATGTCCGGATTTGGCGTGTATCTGCTTGGCTCCACTATGCTCGGCGCACTGAATGGGGCATTGGGCCTTGGACTTGGATTCGGAGCTTTCGCCGGTTTTTCCTCATTTATCTCGATGGTTATCGGTCCGGTCGGCTGGGCATTCCTGGGTATATTTACAGTTCTCAAGCTAGGAGCACCGAACTATAAGAAATTACTTCCGGCTGTATTGGCTATCGCAACGGCCCGAGCCGCCCAAGAGACAATGACGCCGGTTAACGGGATTTTTCAGACCTCTCCGTCAGATCCCAAGGATGTGTCACGCAAGGAATGTCGCGGGCATGGTGGTTCGAGCCAGAAGTTCTCTCGCGACGAGAAGTGCCGCTTCAACTTGAAGAACAACAGTCTAGCGAAATTGACTCAGACGTTTTTTCCCGATGAGCATTATCTCGATCTCAGACCTGAAGATAAGGCACTAGTCGACCAACTCCATGCCGAGGAGCAGCGGATCACAAGGGAGGCAATCGCTGAAAGAGAGCGCGGCGAGCGCCTGCGAGAGACAAATCGCAAGCGCGAACACAGATTACTCCACAAAGGAAAACTACAAGGCATATCCGAGGAGTTCAAAAAGAACTTCGAACAGGAGTTTCCAATCCTGACCAAATCGGCTCAGGATTGGGATCCGAGGCGACACTACCTTCAACTCTCTCCTGAGGAGCAGCGCTTTCTTAAAGATCTGGAATCTACCGAGCATGGCCGTCTGGAAAAGGATTCGGTAGCATCCGAACGCCTGGAAGAACTGGAGTATGGATATCGGCGATCTATCGCCCTAAAAGAGAGCGGTGAGCACGGCGATTCGGAGTTCCAAGGAGCCGCTTCGAGAATCAGCGCTTTGCGCGATGATCTTCACAGCCTCTTTCCGACCTTTTACTTCAACGATCAGGCACTTAAGAAGCTGGATGGAATTGATCGCGCACAGCGAAGAGTCTTTTATCGCCAACTTCGGCTGATGCACGACGGTAAGACACATGGCAAGCACGAAGTGCCCGGAACATCTCCAAAGCTGTGGGAACTCGACGCGGGAAATAGCGGCAAGATCTATTATCGCCGTGATAGTACAAGCAAATTAGTCGTCGAGCTAGTCGGGTACAAGCATGGCCAGGGAGCGGACTACGAGTTCCTACGCAGATGCTAATCGGTTATCCGAGCCATACGCAGAGCTACCCCTGCGGCTCATTACCGATATCGATCCCAAACACGGTATCGGCGTTCCTTCCCTATGCTCCCGAAGGGGCTTACACTACGTCTCCACAATACGTCGATCATCCTCCGGCAAGAGCGTGAGTTCACTCCAGTCCAGCTCCTCTTGGAGCAGCAGGTACGTATCCACTCCGACACGATCCTCGGTCCGCAAGCGCTCCAGGGCTTCGCGCTCGGCGCTGACCGCTTCAAGACCCAGCGCGCGATAGCGTTCCAACGACTCACATCGCGCACGATCGGTCGCGGCGTCACGCTTGACGGAGAATCCGTCGCGAAGGAGGTCTACCTCCTGACCTTGTTTGTCGCCCAAGGCCGCGAGCGCCGCCTGCGCCAAGGTGACTCTCGCTTCGGCGAGCTCAACTTTAGCCGTAGCGCGGTCGTTGAGCTTCAAGAGGCGGATCAACGGCGCCAGTGTCAGCCCCTGCACGACCAAGGTGGCTAGCACCACCGAGAAGGCAACGAGCACGACCAGGTCGCGCTGGGGGAAGGACTGCGGCAGGGCGAAAGCCGTTGCCAATGTGACGAAGCCGCGCATCCCGCACCAGCCGACGAAGATTGCCTGGCGGATTGTCGCCCCTTCGCCGAGTCCCTTGCGGCTGCGATGCCAGGCCACAATGCGATTGAAGGCAATGATCACGATCATGCGCGTGATGACGACGGCCGAGATGACGAACGCGGCCGTTGCGAATGATTCGCGCAAACGAGTTGGATCCATGCGGGACACGATGTTTCGAGCTTGCATCCCCATCAGCAGGAATGCCAAGACGTTCAAGGTGAAGACGACGGAGCTCCACACCGCGTAGGACTGAACCCGCATCCGCGCCGACATGCCCGTCCCGCTGCTTCGCGCTAGCGTCATGGCGAACGCGATGATACACAGAATGGCCGAGAGGTGGAGCCGTTCGGCCGCAATCCAGACCAGGTACGCAAGCACAAATTGCAGGATGTTGCCGCCCAGACTATCAACTACTACGCGGTTGATTCGGCGAACCCAAAAGGCGCACACGATGCCGAACAGGATGCCTCCCGGGATGGCTAGAGCGAGTTGCAGATCGACGGCCGGGGTCAGGCCGCCGTCCGACTGTACGCTCACGGCGGCGGTGAAGAGGAGAAGGGCCGAGGCATCGTTGAACAGGCTTTCCCCTTTCAACACAGCTTCCGTACTACGAGGAATGGAGACTGCTGTTAAGACGGCTGTCGCGGCCGCCGCGTCGGGCGGCGAGACGATGGCGCCCAGGGCAACTGCCGCCGCGAGAGGCAGACCGATGTAGGCTACTCCGATCCAGGCAACGACGCCCGTGGTGATGAGAACCGCGAAAATAACCAAGGACACCAGAGGCGCCCAGAAGCGACGGGCCGCAACCAGGGGGTAGTCGAAAGCGGAGTCGACCAGCACCGGCGCAATGAAAAGCGCCAGCGCAGTGTCGGGAGCGAGAAGGATGTTCGGGGAGCCCGGGATGAGCGCTACAAACACGCCTGCGCCGGCAAGCATGGCCGGGTAGGGCAACGATAATCGGCGTGCGATCTGTAACAGAATGATCGCGACCAGCAATAGCAAAATCAAGCTTTCGAAGAATGTCATGGCGACCGAATGCGTGGACCCCCAGGCGCGCCCACGCTCTATCCGGATAGCATGATAGCGGGCCGCTCACGTCGTAGACGGGCTGAGCGGTTCCTTTGTGCTGTACGCCTGGTTTTCCACCATCACGCGAACCTGGATTTTGCCATACCGTAGCGCCTTCGTCGGAAGAACGTTGCGGTGTTGAACGATTTACCGAGGATTTTCGGATCCTCAGGGTGGACACCAGCCGCCGCGAACCGCCTATGATGAACTCTTTCGCGTCCGCGAATAAAGAACGTATGTCATCGTAACTGACAGCGCCGAAGATTCGCGTATACGGATAACTAACCTCGACGCACGCTACCCCGCCGGATCACGGCGACGCCATTTATCGCCAATTTGGGCCTGGAACGCGTTGTTGCATCGGCAAAATAGATTACGGCCACTCAGAGCACATCGGGTGGGTATATAGTGCTCCCATGAGGCATCGAATAATCGTTCTCCCGATCCTGGTTTCCTTCGCCCTTATCAGTTGCGGTCCACTTCCGCACGATTCAAAAGAAACTTACATTCTAGTCACCGCAAATACCAAGATTCCTTATTGGCAAGAGGCTCTAGCCGGATTGAATCGAGCTGGATCTGAGATGAAAGTGACCGTGGCTATGGTCGGTCCTAACCGATATGATGCGAAGGAGCAGTTGGATGCCCTGCAAACTGCAATCCACGACAAACCTGCGGGCATATTGATTTCGGGTGCCGACCCTGAACTGGTGAAGCCGGATATCGACTCAGCCATTCAGCAGGGCATACCGGTCGTTACGATTGATTCTGATGTGCCAACCAGCAAACGCTTGTTTTTCGTTGGATCGGATAATTACCGCACCGGAAGACTTGGCGGAGATCTCTTAGTCAAACTGTTGGGCGGCAAGGGCAACGTCGTGATGTTCACGTATCCACGCCAGAATAACTTGATCGAGCGTCAGCATGGATACGAGAGCGCGTTCGAGGGACATGCCGGCATTCAGGTAAATCAGGCGGTCGACGTTCAGGGCGATCCCG
>JBJMGJ010000236.1:0-4814 GCA_045807965.1 Bryobacteraceae bacterium
CAACGTTTTGGACGTACTGGGACGCTTCCTGAACATGGGGGTGGAGCCGTATAATTTCGTTTCGTCCCTGAACTGCATCCTGGCTCAACGGCTCGTGCGCGTGATTTGTCCCCATTGCCGGCAGCCGGTTCGGCACGATGACGAATACTTGGTTGAAAGCGGGCTGGATGTGGACGAGTGGCGCTCGTTCCCGTTCTATGAGGGGCGCGGCTGCATGGAGTGTAGCGGGACCGGGTTCCGTGGCCGAACCGCCATCCACGAGTTGCTCGATTTAACGGAGGCCATCCGGGAGATGATTCTAGAACGAAGACCCGCGTCCGAGATCAAACGTATCGCCCGTGCTGACGGCATGACGTTCCTGCGCGAATCGGCGCTCGATCGGGTAAAGCAGGGAACTACGACACTTCGCGAAGCGAACAAGGTCACGTTCATCGAGTAAGAAAGGTATTCCAGTCTGTCTTTTCTTGACCGAATCCAAAAACTAGTTTCCGAACCTGCGCCGGATCGACTGTTCGAGATTACCGAAGAATCCGTTGCGGTTGTGCCGCCGCGAACGCCGGCGCAACAGCGGCAGATCGTGCTAAACGAGCGCGGCGCAATGGCTTCGCCCGCCGCCCCGAACTTGTTGAAACCACACTTGTACCTTGAGGCCTTCCGGGAGGTCTCTCCGGTACCGGCTGGCAAACGTTTGACGGCCGGTTTAGTGATCCCGGACTACGCCGTCCGCATGGCGGTGATCGATCTCGAAGAATTCCCGTCCGGCGAGGTGGAACGGCTGTCTCTGCTTCGATTCCGATTACGAAAGACAGTGCCATTTCACATTGATGAGGCGCAGCTCTCGTACTCGATACAAATCAACGAACCGAAGCGCATCGAAGTGTTGACCGTTTCCATCGCCAGGCCGATCCTGGATGAATATGAGGCTTTGATCAAAGACGCGGGTTACCGCGTCGGCCTTGTGACGCCATCTTCCGTAGCGACTTTGCCCCTGTGCGTGACCGAGGAGGCAGGCCTTACGGTGGTGGCGAAAACGGCTGGATCCACTCTTTCAGTGATGTTGCTGGACGGACGACGAGTCCGATTGGTTCGTTGCCTGGATCTGGCTCTGCGTGCGGAAGAGACCGCCATTTCTGAAGAACGCGCCGTGATGCCGCTTCTGCAGCAAACCCTGGCTTATGCGGAGGATCACGTCGGACAGCCGGTCTCCCGGCTTCTCCTGTGTGGCTTTGGTACCGATACGGATTTCTTAGGACGTCAGGCCCAACGGGAGCTCAAGATCAACTATGCGCCGCTGCGTTCAAAGTTCGGAGCGCCTTCGCAGGCGAATGCTGGCCTTCTCGGGCTTTTGGAGCAGTACGCCGCATGATAAACCGATCGCTCGGCGCGATTAATCTTGCGTCACAGCCCTTTCGGAGAGAACGAGCGCAAAACGTGGCCCTCGGCTTCGTTTGCGTGCTGCTAGTTTGTTCCTTTCTCGTTGGGCTGAGTCTTTTCTTTTCTGCTCGCCGTCGCGCGCACAATATCCGTCGCGAGATCGGTCGCGAAGAAGCCGAACTTCAGACACTGCGCCGGGATGAAGGAGGGTTCTCCGCCTTTGTCGCAAAGCCGGAGAATGCGGACGTTTTCTCGCGGAATGTATTTCTCAACGAGCTGATCGCTCGCCGCGCGGTAAGCTGGACCGTTGTTTTCCGGGATCTGGAGAAGATCCTGCCCGTGAACATGCGCCTGGAGGGACTTCGGTTACCGCAGGTGAGCGGCCAGGACTCGACGGGAACAAACCGCGTGCTGCTCGACATGATCGTTGGCACAGCCCAACCGGAGACGTTTATCGAACTTTTGAAACGCTTACAGCAGTCGCCGCTTTTTGGCGCGGCACAAGTGCTCGGCCAGCAGCCGCCCACCCAAAACGATCCGCTCTTCAAATTCAGGGTCACCGTTGCTTATGCCCAGAAGCTTTAGCCAGTTCTTTCCCTCCAAGGTCGGAGCTGCTCATTCCGAGATCCGGCGTTGGTTACAGATCGCGGCTGCGGTGCTGGTCGTGCTGAATGCCGTCGCCTTTTATCTCTATGTGGCGCCGCCCGGAGGCACGAGGCGAGAACTGACTCGACAGAGCGAACAGCTCAGGAATGAGATTGCTTCCGAGAAGGTTCGAGCCACGAAATTGAAAACGGTCTCCGCCAAGGTGCAGTTGGGCGGTAATGAATCCGCCGAGTTCGAACGGAAATATGTGTTTCCCAAGCGCTTGGCCTACGGTGCCGTCATTGCCGAGATCCAGCGTATGGCGAAGGCGTCCGGGCTGCAGGAACGCGATGCCGTTTACAACGAAGAGCCGATTGAGGGATCTGCCGATCTAACTCTTCTGAACAGCACAGCCAATTACGAGGGCACTTACGAGAACCTGAAGAAGTTCCTCTACGAAGTGGACCATTCACCCATGCTGATCATGCTTGAGAACATCACGGCGTCCCCTCAGCAAAAGGGAAACCAGATTAACGCGTCAATCCGGTTCCAAGCCGTGATTCGAGACGACGGAACGCAGATCACGAGAGGACAGCCGTGAGCGCTTCCACGACCAGAGTATTCGGTATGAAAGTCGGCGTCGACCCCAAGATCCTGGTGGGCGGCCTGATCGCTTTTGCGGCCATCCTGTTCTGGTATAACTCCCGCTCGGACGACGTCCCCAGTTCGCCGGCGCGACCATCGACGACAGCTCGAACGGAGGCGCCGGCCTCCACTCCGCCTCCAGTCGGGTCTGCCTCAAACTCTCGATCGTCAAGCGCGCGGCGTTCTAGCAATCAACTCGCGGCCGATCGTGGAACCCTGCGCTTACGACCGGTTGACGCGACTCGCGGAGATATCGATCCTACATTGCATCTGGATTTGCTCAGCCGTCTGCAGGCCGTCGGGCAGGCGCCTTCGACACGCAGCCTTTTCGAAATTGGAGCGACGCCACCCTCGGCAGCGGTTGCTCCCCCCATCAAAGGGCCGGTGATCATGCCGAAGCCGTTGCCTGGAGCGGCGGCGACTCCGGTTTCCACTACGCCTGGCCCCGCGCCGCTTAACATTCCATTGCGATATTACGGATTTGTCCGTCCTGCTGAAACCGGCCGGACAAACTCCGGTTTGTTTCTGGATGGTGACAACGTCCTGGTTGTCTCCGAGGGTCAGGTCGTCAAACAGCGATTCCTGATTGTCGAACTGACGCCGACGGGTGCTCGCCTCGAAGATGTTCAACTACGGCAGGGACAGACTCTGCCTGTTGTTCCGGTAGCCAATCCATGACTGCTTCCTGTCGAGAATGCGCCGGGTCGGGACGAACCGGAGATGGCGAGCGCGGATCGGCGCTGCTGATCGTTTTCGTTTTCGCCGCTATTCTCGCCATCAGTCTCTACAAGGAAATGCCGATTGTTGCCTTCGAGGCGCAGCGAGCGAAGGAGCAGATTCTGGTTGACCGGGGCAACGAGTACGCGCACGGCATAAAGCTGTTTGTGCGGAAAACCGGACAATACCCCCCCTCTCTCGACGCGCTCGAGAATACGAACCGCATGCGCTTTCTGCGAAAGCGATACAAAGATCCGTTTACCGGAAAAGACGATTGGCGGCTGCTGCACTCGGGCCCCGGTGGAATAATCATCGACTCTAAAGTGAATCCGGTGACCGCAAACAACGCCAATGGCCCGAATGGGAACAATATGCCTGGAAGCCCAACCGGCAACTCTCCGGGGAATACGGGATTCAGTGGCGGGGCCGGAGCAAATTCCGGTCCGGGAGTCGGCAATAATCCCGGGTCGGCCAATTCGGGATTTGGCGGCTTCAACTCCGGACTAGCATCGAACACTCCCAACGCAAATAATCCTAATTTTTCCTCCGGTTCTCGTTCGCAGAACTCGGGAGGTTTCGGCGGAGTCAACTCAGGCGCGAATAGCGGCGGCAGCTTCGGCGGATATCTTTCGTCCTTAAACTCGAACGCCAATACCGATTCTGGAAGTCCACAGCCGCCTTCGGGGGCTATGATGCGTCAGCGAGCCGCGGCCATTGCAGCCAACGGAGGTTCCGCGGCAGCCCAGCCCGGCGTTGTGCCCGCGGGAATCAACCCTGGTATGCCGCCGTCAGATTCCTCGGCTAGTACTTCACCGCCCAATAACTTGGGCCCGAACTCGAATGCGCAAAGTGGCCCGCGTATGCAAGCAGGCTTCGGGCAGAATATCGGTAACAACCCGCAGGGAATGAATAGTACCCAGCAAGGGATGAATAACCAAGCCAACCCTTTCAACAATCGTATGGCTCCTGGCGCGAATACCACCGGAGCCCTCGGCTCACCCTCGTCTTCCGGATTAGGTGTAATGCAGGGGGGCATGATCGCCGGTGTTGCGAGCAAAGCTGAAGGGACCGGAATCAAGACCGTCAACGACCAGGATCACTATCAACTCTGGGAGTTTGTTTACGATGCGACCAAAGATGCTGCGCGACAGGTGGCTGGCGCTCTAAATCAAACCGGTGCGCAGGCCGGTGCCGGCAATCCCGGTAATACCGGATTTGGCCAATCAGCGGGAACAGCCGGGAATTCTCCTTTCGGGAGTGCGGGGGGCAACAACGCGAATTCCGGTTTCGGCAATCAAACGAATAACGGGTTCGGAAATCCCAACCGCAGCGGTTTTGGAAACTCAAACAGCGGCTTCGGCAATTCCAATAATGGATTCGGCAACTCTAGCAACGGAGTCGGCAACTCGTGCAACGGATTCGGCAACTCGAGCAACGGATTCGGCAACTCGAACCCGACTGACTCTTCGAGCAACGGTTGGTTCAACAGAAGC
>JBJMGJ010000237.1:0-2710 GCA_045807965.1 Bryobacteraceae bacterium
AACCACCGGGCCTGAGATCTGGCACCAGATGAGTCATCGAGTGGATGCGATCGTCTGCGGAATCGGCTCCGGAGGAACGCTGACGGGCCTCGGCCGTTTCTTCGAGCGGGTTTCGCCTGAGACGGACATGATTCTCGCCGACCCCGTGGGGTCTGCACTAGCCGAAATTGCGCGTACCGGCGCTCATGGCCCTTCCGGAAGCTACGCAGTGGAAGGCATCGGTGGAAGTTGCGTACCTGCTATCGCCGAAATCTCACGGGTGAAAACAGCCATCAGCATCAGCGACTCCGAGAGTTTTCTCACCGGCCGCGAGTTGTTGAAACGAACAGGGATCTTTGGCGGGCCATCCTCCGGAACCTTGCTGGCCGCCGCGCTCCGTTATTGCCGGATGCAGACGCAACCGAAGCGCGTCGTCACCCTGGTGTGCGACAGCGGGGCGCGTTACCTGTCCAAGATGTACAACACCTACTGGATGTTGGATCAAGGTTACCTGGAACGAGAGCCAAGCGGGACGCTTCGCGAACTGATTACCAGACGCTACGAGGAAGGCGGGGTGATAACCGTCAATCCGGACGATACACTGCTTACCGCGTCACAACGCATGCGCATGGCCGACATTTCGCAGGTCCCCGTTATGGAGAGGGATCGGTGCGTCGGAGTGCTGGACGAATCGGATCTGCTCCTGGCCGTTCACGACGACCCCGCGAAATTTCATGCTCCGGTTCGTAGCGCCATGACGAGTCGGGTAGAGACAGTTTCGCCGGAGACGCGTGTAGAGGCCGTGTACGAAATCCTCGACCGGGGGCTGGTAGCTCTTGTCACGGAAGGCGACGCATTCTTAGGCCTGATCACTCGCTCCGATCTGCTGAGTTATCTTCGCAGGAAGCTTCACTAAATTCCCCTATGCCCTATCAATTTGGAACCCGCGCCATTCACGCCGGGCAGGAACCGGATGCATCGACTGGCGCGATCATGACGCCTATTTACGCCACATCGACGTACGTGCAAACGAGTCCCGGTGTGCACAAAGGATTTGAATATTCACGGTCGCAGAATCCGACTCGTTTTGCTTATGAGCGTTGCATTGCCGATCTCGAAGGCGGAACTCGAGGCTTTGCCTTCGCATCCGGATTGGCGGCCATGTCCACTGTTCTGGAGTTGCTCAACACTGGCGATCACGTGGTTGCAAGCGACGATCTGTATGGAGGGAGCTACCGGCTTTTCGAACGTGTCCGGAAGCGCTCGTCCGGACTGGAATTTAGTTTCATCGATATGTCAGATCCGGCGGCGGTGCGCAACGCCATGCGGCCCAATACGCGAATGGTCTGGGTAGAAACGCCTTCCAATCCCCTGTTGAAGATCGTCGACCTCCGGTCGGTGGCCGCCATCGCGCAGGAGCGTGGAGTCCTAGCTGTCGCGGACAACACATTCGCCAGTCCTTATCTTCAGCGCCCGCTCGAGTTCGGTTTCGACATTGTGATCCACTCCGCCACGAAATACATCAACGGGCACTCGGATGTCGTTGGTGGAATTGCCGTTGTGTCAGATCCCGATCTAGGTGAGCGCCTCGCTTATCTCCAGAACGCCATAGGTGCCATCGCAGGCCCGTTCGATTCCTTTCTGGCACTTCGCGGTGTAAAAACTCTGCACCTGCGAATGAAGCAACACTGCGAGAACGCGCAAGCGCTTGCTGGATGGTTGGAGAAACATCCCGCCGTAGATCGTGTCATCTACCCGGGACTCCACTCACACCCGCAGCACTCGTTAGCACGAAGCCAGATGAAGGCGTTCGGCGGAATGATCACGGCCGTTCTGAAGGGCGACCTCGCCAAGACCCGGCGCATGCTCGAACGATGTGAAGTATTCGCACTCGCGGAAAGTCTGGGTGGCGTGGAAAGCCTGATTGAACATCCGGCGATCATGACTCACGCGTCTGTGCCGGCCGAACAGCGGGAACTCGCCGGCATTTCCGATTGCCTGATTCGGCTTTCTGTAGGGATCGAAGACTACGAGGACCTTCGGGCGGACCTCCATCGAGCATTGGCGGGATAGCAGTCCCCCCCCCAAACATTTTGTCCTGAAATGTTTGGGATAATAGCTGAGTGACCGAGCCCACCATTCTCTGCCCGCAATGTAAAGCACAGATCAAACTGACCGAGTCTCTGGCTGCGCCGCTTGTGGAAGCAACTCGCCGGGACTACGAGCGCCGGATGGCCCAAGTGGCTCTGGAGTGCGCCAAGCGGGAAGACGCGCTCAAGCAGCAGGAGCAGGCGCTAGCACGAGCAAAGGCGGAGTGGAGGGCGGCCGAACAGGAGCGCTTCAGGGTAGAGCGGGAGCGTATCGCGGAAGAGGAGGCGCGAAGGGCGGAGCTGAAGTGCCAGACCGATCTCGCAGACCGCCAAAGTGAGATCGTCCATCTGCAGGCGATTCTGAAAACCAGGGATGAGAAGTTGGCGAATGCCCAAAGAACTCAGGCGCTGTATCTGCAAAAGGAGCGTATTCTCGAAGACCAGCGCCGGGAACTGGAACTGACGATCGAGAAGCGAGTAACGGAAGGCCTCTCCGCGGTTCGATCGCAGGTTCGGGCCGAAGTGGAGGAGACGCTCAAGTTGAAGGTATTGGAAAAAGAGCAGACCATCTCGTCCATGCAGAAGCAAATCGAGCTGCTGAAGCGGAAGGCGGAGCAAGGATCTCAGCAGCTGCAGGGGGA
>JBJMGJ010000238.1:0-4433 GCA_045807965.1 Bryobacteraceae bacterium
GTCCCAGGATGGCAAGACTGTGATCCGGGCCGGCACCGGCCTGTTCTATGATTTCCTGACTTCTCCACCTTTGGACCCGGAACGGGCACTGCTTGGTCCTCCTAGTCTCGGGCGCCAAACTTTCACCGGAACCTCAATCGTCAATTGTTTGCCAGGTATCCCGGGCGTCCCGGTGGGTTCGGCTCTGAACTTCCCGAATACGCCAACGCGGTTTACCGGCGCGAATTTGCTCACCTGCCTTCCGGGAATCCGAGATGGCTTGACCCAGAACCTCGCGAACGTGAGCGGGGCTGCGCAAGGAATCCAGGTGAGCAAATCCGGCGGGCTGAATCCGGCAAACCTTCCGACTTCGTCCGCACTAAACGCGAATGTCGGCATTCAGCGCGAGGTCACGCGAGATTTCGTCGTAACCGGTGATTTTGCGTACCGGCATTTCACCCACACTACCTTCAATCCCGACCTGAACCACTTCAATCGCGTGGGCGGTCCGGTGATTCCCCGTTGCAGTAGCGCACAGAGGAACGACCCGCTAGCCATGTGCTCGAATGGCGCTATCAACGTGCAGCAAAATGCTGGGCTGGCCACCTACAAGGGCCTGCTCTTGCGCGCCGAAAAGCGGTTCTCGCACGGGTTTCAACTACTCGGTTCTTGGGCATATTCCAGCAATACGGGAACGGGCGGAATGGGAGCCGGCACGGGGTTCAATTCCGACAATTGGCTTCAAAATTATGGCCCGCTCACGACCGACCTTACTCAGATCGTAAATGTCGCGTCAGTGGTCCGATTACCATGGCGGTTTGAGCTGGGGCTCAATTTCTCGTACTTGACTGCGCCGCCTTTAGCCGCATACGTGGGCGGGATCGATTTCAATGGAGATGGTACCAGTAGTGACCTGCTCCCGGGCACGACGGTGAATGCATTCAACCGCGGCATGGGCCGCGCGGACCTGGAACGGCTCGTGACCGATTTCAACGCAATCTACGCGGGCACCAGGGATTCTCAAGGTGCTGCGATTAAGCAGCTGGCGCTTCCGGGTAAATATGAGTTCGGGGATGATTTCCACGCGCTCGACCTCAGGCTCAGCCGGTCCTTCGTGTTTCGAGAACGCTTGCGCCTGTCGCTCATCGGCGAAGTATTTAATCTGTATAACAACGCAAATCTGGCAGGCTATAGCGGGGACCTGTCGAGCGCAGCCTTCGGTCAGCCTACCAATCGCGCGACTCAGGTTTTCGGATCCGGGGGTCCGCGGGCATTTCAATTAGCCACCCGGATCAGTTTCTAGTGGATTCTACATTACGTGTGAACGGAACATAGACAAGTCCTGCTTCACGCCCAAGCCCAGAACACGTTCTTCGCATGCGTACCTGCGCAGACGAGTTCGGGCGATGAACTTACCGCACCTATCAACAACCGGCAATTGCAGAGCACTTGAATCTTTCCGCCCAAGGTCAAGCTGGGCGTGTTTTCAGCGCTCAGGAGTGACTTTGACCGGCGTTTTCCGGATTGCTCCCAGCCGACGGGCACAGAAACTGAGCTCCCCCGCGCACTGATGCCGGACGCAGATCCCGCGCCGCAATCAAGCCTCAACCATCCCTTTCAGTGTCAGTGCATTCCGCACCGCATTCCCGCCGCTATCGTTGTTGAAGTACACGAACACGTCTCTGCCCATGGCCTGCCACTCCCGGACGCGGTCCGCCCACCAGCGCAGATCATCATCGCTGTACGAGCCCGCGTACAGATGATGGCGGTCCGGCCCATGAAGCCGGACGTACACGAACCGCCCTGTCGCGCGCAGAACACAAGGGAGGCCAGCACCGCTCATGACGCAGTACGCCGCCCCGTGCTCCTCGAGCAACGTGAACGTGCTGTCCTGTAGCCAGGTCGGGTTGCGGAACTCGACGCAGATGCGGAACCCGCTTGGCACGCGCTCAAGAAAATAGGCGAGCCTTGGATGATCGAAGGTCGCCGAGGGCGGGAGTTGTACGAGTAGCACTCCGCGCTTGGTGCCAAGACGCTTGAGCCCGTGGCCTATGCGCGCAAGCCAGCTTTCGGGTCCGTAAAGGCGCTTGGCGTGAGTCAACGCTCCCGGCGCCTTGACGGTGACCACGAAGCCTTCCGGCAGCCGCCGCTGCCAACTCGCGAACGCGGAATCGGAAGGCCAGCGCTAGTAGCTCGCGTTCAACTCGACGGTCTGAAATAGCCGGGCGTAGTGATCAAGGCGGCGCTCGGCCGGCAGGCCTTCGGGGTAGAGGACATTCGTCCAGTGCGCGTAGCTCCAGCCGGAAGTTCCGATGTGGACCGTCACAACGGCTATTCTGCCATTCGCGAATAATTGGCATGGAGGTGCGAGAGCCGGCCGGTCACGCTGAGAGTTCAAGCAGGCCGGGCATCAAGGAGTATGTAGCCATTGCCACAGGGTAACGGGAATGACTCGCGACGCCAGAATGCCAGCGTAGGGGGCGGGAAGTCGCGCCGTGTTAGTGAGTGCTATCAGTAGTTTGCAGCTAGAGCGTTAATACATTTACTGCGTTAGCAGTAATCGCACTACAAGCACGCCCGGTAACGCCAGCCAGCCTGTTTCAATCGGCAGGTAGCGATGTACTTGGCGGCACGAATCGGTGAATGGAGCACGACTGAGACCGGGCGCTTCTATAACGGTCGCGATCACTCAACGGTCTGCCACGGCATCCAACGAATCGAATCTTTACGCGAGAGCAATCCTGAACTCGATGCCGTTTTCATTCAGCTGAAACAGCAGCTTGCGACCGGTGGCGCTCATACGCAAATCGAGAACGACTGCCGCGAGTTGGACGCCGACTGCCCGGGAATTCGGCTCGGGGAAGGTCGCTGACCGAATTGCCCGACGGATCTGGGCGTATCTGGAAGAGCGCCTAAAGCACCCATATTGAGATCGGAGTAGATGCCGTCGACCAAACACAGACTCACCGATAGTGATCGTCCAGCGTCGCCGCTCGAGGCGAAGAGATTGAACTCGCCAGGGTCTATCTGGAACTCAATAGCCGCATCCAACCGACTTGGGGAAAATCGGTAGAACCGGATGCCTACATAACGGATTTGGATGGCGAGATTCTAGTGTCCTCCGAGGGAGCGGATGACGAACTCCGCGTCGGGACAGTGTCCGCACACTCTGTCCACCTGGACCCCCTCCCGGCTTCAAAGGTCCAGTCTGACCCACCCGAATTTGCAGAATTTGACGAGCACAACTGGCCTAAAGAACGGTGCCCTGCTAGCAGCCGCGGAACCGGCCGATCTCGAGATCATCATCACCACGGATCAGGAGATTCCGTACCAGCAGAATCTGGCTTCGCGGAAGACTGCAATCGTGGTCTTGTGCGCGCCGACAAGCAGGCTCACTGACCTGAAGCCATTGATCCCGGCGACCGTTGAAGCTGTGGATTCGATCAAGCGAGGCCAGGTAATCCGGATTCCCTGAACGAACTCAGGAGATCGGCGCTCCGGATCGGGTTCGGGGCGATTATTCCTCGGCGCTGGGCCATTACAGGGGACTCGTGCAGGCCGCAGCTCCCGCAAACTGCTTTATGGACCACACGCCATGTGTTCCGACCACCCTTGCGCAATCATCTTTCCTTCGGCTCAACGGAATGAGCGGAGCGTACGCACAGTCCGGGACTTTGGGCGCTTGACAAGAGCGGGACCGTCCCAATGATCCTGGTAAAGACTAGTTAGGCCTTCTCCGAAATTGAGAACGTCTCAACGGCACCGCCGTGGCGAAGTCGTCGATAGATCTTCTGCCTCGGTCACAACGGAGTCGCGCCCGCAGATTTCAATCTGGGCCCTCACGGGCAGCGAACTATTTTCGCCCTGAATCAGATTGGAAGCGTCACTTGGAATCAGCAGATTGGCGATAGCCCAGCGCGTTTCAGTGCTTCCCCGGTGCGCATCGACCTACTTGGAAGTACTCCAGCAGCAGTCGGCCAGCTCGCCTTTGGAACATACCGCTCGCCATACTATTAAGTTCATCCAGGCGAATTCATTCCCCCGGTGGGGAACACGAAGCGGCGTGCCGCCGCTGCAGGCAGTCAATAATATCTACTTCGATTTATATTTGCCTTCTTGCGCAAAGCCTACTGGCGGGCTGGTCGGTCGCGATTCTAGGGCATGGAGGGGCGAGCAATAAGGAATTCGGCCTGCCTCGAAGCGCTGCCTCATTGGCGGCGCAAGGAATTGCCAGTGTGTCGATCGTGTCTTAACCTTCGCGATAGTTGAGAAGGATAGCGCCGATCATGACCAGGCAAACAGGCCAAACCCAGGCGAACGCACGCATACGATGCTGCGGGAGGCGGATTTCGAGCCATCGTGACCAGCCGGCAACCACGGCCAGAATGGCGAGTGGAAGGTGACTCAACTCAGCGAGGAACTCCTCCTTTATGTTCTGCACCGAATGCGAATGA